>NZ_CP043682.1:639581-918483 GCF_014084025.1 Borrelia sp. A-FGy1 | reverse complement strand
TTATTATAAAGAAATAAAAACTAAGTCAGGAACTGCCTAAAGTAAAGCTTGCAGATCATGCTCTAGTGGATTACCGCTCTTTAAAGAGCCTAAAAAGCTATTTTGGATAGATACAAGAAGCTATTTCTATATTCTTTCTTTATTAGAAACAGCAGTTCACTTATGCTAAGTATATAAGCTCTTATAGAACTATTGATACTTATACTGATTGTAGTATTTGTAGTATTGGATGTTTTAGATTTTCTAAAATACGTAGCTATGCTCTTGCTGACTTAGAAAACAAAAAGCTAGAAAAAGAATATGCTAAGCTTAGCAAGATTATTCCAAAGAATGCTATACCTGATTATAAAACACCTCTTTAGATGATGCAATTTCGGCGTATAAGAAAGCTATAAATAAGGCTAGTAAGGCTGAAGGAAGAATAAGGGCAGTAAATGACTATTTAAAAATTAACGAAGAGAAAAGAAAAAAACATAATTTGTTTAAAAACAGCTAGAGGTTATTGTAGGTGCTATTGCAGGCATTGCTCATCCTACACTTGAAGATTGATGGTTTGCTAATGCAAAAAGGTTTGCTCGTAATGCTAAGTGGGAGAAGCAAATAAAATGGTTAATGCTATTGATAAACTATCAGCTGCTTATAGAAGGGTTAAATCTTAATAACCTTAATAATTCTTAAGCTTAATTAGCTATCTCTTATAACTATTTAGAAACTCTTTACCTCTAACTTGATTTATAATAAAAATAATACTTAGGTTAGTAATTAAAGAAAAAGGAGAGGATATTAATGAAAAAAAGAAGCAATATCTGCATTTTACTTCTAGCAACAATTTTGCTTGTGTCTTGCAAGTTTTTTGGAAATAATAGCTCACGTAAAGAAACAGATTCTTTTTTTGATGCGGCTAGTAGTATTAGTAATCTAGCCTTGGATGCTTCTTCTAGCAAGCAAGATGAAAGTACAAGTGATGCTATAGGTGAAGATAAAAAGAATGAGACTAGCACTGACATGCTTGCCGATGCTCCCTCTGCTTATAGTGTTGGTCCTAGTATAGATAAGCAAGAAAATAAAGGTAAGTTAACTGAAGAAGATAATAAAAATCTTTATACTTTTCTTTATAAAACTATATCATATCAATATATTCTAATTTCTATTTATAACAAATATACAAGACATTATAATACCATTGCTACCTACGGCAGCTGTGATACGTATCGCATTGGGTGTTTTAGTTCAGGTCCTTCTGCAGAACGTAAACAAGCTATTGCTGATCTAGAAAAATTAAATCTAGACCAAGATTATACTAAACTTAGCAAGATGCTAAAGAGTGCAGTGCCTATTTATAACACTAAAACTTTAGATGATACAATTGCTGAGTACAAGAAAGCTGTAAGCAAAGCTAGCGAGGCTGAATGTAGGATAGAGATAGAAAATGACTATGCAGCAGCTCAAAGTGCTGCTGAAGATAAGAAGAAAAAAATATAGACTATTTAAAAATAGTTGCAGACGTTCTTCCTGTTATTAAAAAGACCATGGAAATAGCTAGTATAACTTATGCTAATGCTTTTGCCATTATAGCTTCTAGGTTATCTTCTAGCGAATTTAGACAAGCTGTTTTTGAGTTTAATGCTGTTGCTAAGGAATATGCTAATGGAAAAGGAGATAACGCTGCTAGCGTTATTGTAGGTCCTATTTCTAGTATGACTTACGTCACATTTGAAGATGGGTTTGCAAGAGCAAAAATGTTTGCTAGTAATTATAAAGGAGAAGAGGTAAAAAGAATGACTGCTGCTATTGACAAGCTATACACTGTTTATAAAAGGGTCAAAATAAAAGGGTTAAATAATTGATATAAAAACAATTAGGCTAAGATTAGAATTAGAAACTTGCTTATCTTAACTAAAAATAACAAATTATTTGTTACCTATAATTTCTATGAAATTTAGGAGGAGACTCCTGATAATATCAATAGGGCCCCTCCCTTAAGTTTAGGTAATACTTATATAGGTAAGAAGAATATTTTTTTACGTTGTTATTAATATTAAAATATTAATATTTAAAAAGATAAAATTATAATTATTATTCATTAACAAAAATCCATATTTATAAAATGATACATCAAAAGACATAAAGATTTTATTACAGATAATTAAGATATAACTAATAACAAAAATGTTGAATAATATCCGTATGATTATCACAAAGAAGATTTAATCTCTAACTGATCAGATATGAAAATAATTTATTAGTAAACATTAGTAAATAAATAATAATAGAAGCTAAATATATACTTGTCATTATATACATATTCACTGATAGTTACTTCTTCTTGTTCAATTTTTAATACCACCAACTAAATTTCTAGTTCTATATTTATTTAAGATCCTTTAAGCTCCATCGCTATTTTATAGTGTTACATAGAATTTTTATAGAATTTTAATGATATAAAATTACTCACTTTAATACTTTAATTATTAACTTCATTTCTTTTTTCTAACAGACTACCTAAGAGAGAAACTCATAACAAATTTACTGATAAGATAAATAATTTTATTTAACAACATTTGACAAAAATATATTTAATCAATATTATTAAATAATAGATATTAATTAAATTAAAGGAGATAACTTTGAATAATTTATTTACAAAATTATTGTTTATTGCTGTATTAATTTTATTTTTTAGTTGCGAATTTAGTCCTCAGTTAAAAGAATACATGGATAAGTTTACTGAATCTACTCCAAAAACTAATAATCAAAAAATCAAATCAACTCTCTCCTCTAAAGAGTCTGAACAAAAATACAATCTTGAAAAGAAATTATTAAAGGAAAAAAATTCAAGGACTACAAAAGAAGAAACTCAGCAACAAGTTATTCTTAAAAATGTAGTATCAAGAGATAATAATATAGAAAAAAATGATGACACCGACGATACTACTGAATACAGCATTCACTCAGAAATATTGAGACAGGCACGTAAACAAAGACAAGAACGTGAAAGACAAGAACGTGAAAGACAAGAAATCGAAAGAAATACATCAATAAAAGTAAATACTGTACTAATCTGGGCTAGAGGAAAAATGAAGGAAGCCATCAAAAGATTAGATTTTAGTCCTAACAGAGAAAACCATATACAAAAGATAAAGGAATACTGGGGAAAATACGGAGAATGGGTTAACAAAGAAGGACACAAATCATCATTAGAAGTAATGAAAAATAAATTTTTAGAAGGATTTTCTCCAATAATAATAGAAGCTAATAATGATAACAAAAACCGCATTATGCGCATTGGATAGTTAACTCCAATTACTACATATATTTCTAAGGTAGTCTTCTGTAAGGGACTATTTTAGAAATACCCTCTTATTAAAAACAGCTTTCAATATTTGATATAGCAATAAAATCAACTTTAAAATTAATCTCTAATAATAGTGCCTTTAATATTACCTATTTCTTTAGTGAGATTATTAATTGATGTAATAACAGCCAATCTTCCTGAGCTAGACTTTACAAAGTCCACACTAGCTTTAACTTTAGGCAACATAGACCCTGATTCAAAATGTCCCTCACTTATATACTTCTCCATCTCTATAGTATTAACTTCGTCTAATAAAACCTCATCTGCTTTACCAAAATTTAAAGATACCTTATCGACCGTTGTAATTATAATTAAAATATCAGCTTGTATATCCTGTGCTAATTTAGATGATGCAAAATCTTTATCAATTACTGCACTTATTCCTTCAATATTTCCTTTCAAATCTCTCGCAATAGGCACCCCACCTCCACCGCATGCAATAACTACAAATTTATTCCTAATTAATTCCCTTATTACTTCAGTCTCTATTATCTCTACTGGCATTGGTGAAGCTACTATTCTTCTATAGCCGCCCCTACAGCTATCTTCTCGCAAAACATACCCCTTATTTTTCTCAAGTTCCAATGCTGTAGCTTTATCATAAAATGGGCCAATCGGCTTACTAGGTTCCTTTAACCCTTTATCTTCCCTATCTACTATTACTTGAGTAATCAAAGCAGCAACATCTTTAATTATTCCTCGTTCATTAAACTCATTTCTCAACGCCTGTTCAATATGATATCCTATCATTCCTTGACTCATAGCTCCACATACATCAAACGGCATAATAGGAGTTTCATGTCTAGCCAATTCATTCTGAAGCACTATCCTACCCACTTGCGGTCCATTGCCATGACTAATAATTACATCATATCCACTCTCAATTAAATCCACAATTCCTACAACACTCTTCCTTATAATTTCCAACTGTCTCTCTGCTGTTGTTTCCCCCACTCCATACTCTAAAGAATTTCCCCCAAGACATACAACAATCTTTTTGCTATCCATTTTACACATACTCCTCTTATAATTTAAATATAAACACTGGCCATTATTACTAAAATGCATACTATAAATTCAATAATAAATAATGGCAAAACAAATTTAAACCAACTTCCATACCCTAATCTTGCAATTCCTAAAACTGCCATTATAACTCCAGTAGGAGTTATTAAATTCACAAGTCCAGATGCTGTTTGCATAGCAATAACAACAGATGACCTTGGAACTTCCAAAAAGTCAGCCAAAGGTGACATTATTGGCATCGTAAGACTTGCATGTCCAGAAGAAGATGGAATAATGAATCCTGTAAATATTTGAACAATCTCATTTAAAACTATAAACAAAGCTTTTGGTAACCCGTATAAAAATTCAGCTGCTGCATTTAATATTGTAGCTGTAATTAATCCATCATCAGCTACTATCATAACTCCTCTAGCTATCCCAATAATAATAGCAGCTGTCATCATATCTTTAGCTCCCTCTATAAATGCATCCCACATCTGAGATTCGCTCATCTTACAAACAACAGCGGAAAGTATTGCTGTACCAAGATACAACATAGTCATCTCTTGCATCCACCAACCAAGTTGTATAATACTATACATCAAAAATAAAACCATTACTCCATATAAAAATAAAACTATTTTACGCTCATTTGTAAATGATGATACATTAACTCCAATACTATTCTCACTGTCTTTAATAAATACATTATAATGCTCCTCTCTTTGTGTGTATACAATAGATTTAGTAGGATCTTTCTTTACTTTCAATGCATACACTAAAACATATATTATTGCAATCAAAGTAGACACCACATATAAAATAAGACGAAAATAAAACCCATCATTTAAATCAATCCCAGCAATTGCTGATGCAATTCCTGTTGAAAATGGATTAATAGTAGATGCCATGGTACCTATACCAGCACCCAATCCAATAATTGAAACAGCTACTATCATATCATAGCCTAAGGCTAATACTAAAGGAATCATAACAAGATAAAATGGAAGTGTTTCTTCACACATTCCTGTTGTGGTCCCGCCTATTGAAAAAATAAACATCATAAAAGGAATAAAAATTTTATCTTTACTTCCCATCTTTCTAATCGCTGCAGTTATTCCTGCATCAACCGCTCCTGTTCTTAAAATTACACCATAAGATCCACCAACAATTAAAATAAATATAATAACCTCAACCGCATGCTCCATGCCTTTAGCCATTGAAGTTAAAACAGTATAAATACCATCAAAAAATCCCCTAGAAGGTCTTTCCACTGTATGATAAGTTCCAGATATAATAACCTCTTTAGTACTTCCATTGACCACTCTTGTCTCTTTAGAAAACTCACCGGCAGGAAGTACATAAGTCAATATCGTCATAAATACTATTAAAGAAAATATTATTGTAAAACTACTTGGAAATTTAATTTTCCCAATCATGTTATCCCTCCTAACATATCTCATACATTTTCCTAAAAGGATATAAATAAAACTATCCCAAAGTTGCAATCATTAAAGCCTTGATAGTATGTAATCTATTTTCAGCCTCATCAAATACAATAGATTGACTACTCTCAAAAACATCATCTGTAACTTCAATGCCCTCAAGTCCATATTTGTCAAATATTTCCTTGCCAAGCACTGTATCTAAATCATGAAAAGCAGGTAAACAATGCATAAATATCGCATCTTCCTTTGATAATTTCATAAGTTCCTTATTAACTTGATATGGTTTTAGAAGCCTTATTCTTTCATCCCAATTAAACTCCCCCATAGATACCCAGACATCAGTATAAACAATATCTACATCTTTTACTGTTTCTTCTATAGAACTAGAAATAGTAATGCTACCCCCATTCTTATCCGCTATGTCTATTACTCTGTTTATCAATTCTGAATCTGGAAAAAGCTCTTTTGGGGCAAATATCCTAAAATCCATTCCCATTAAAGCACATCCTTCCATCAAAGAATTAGCAACATTATTTCTTCCATCCCCACAAAAAACAATTTTCAAATTTTTCAAACATCCTTTATGCTCTTCAATAGACATAAAGTCAGCAAGCACCTGTGTAGGATGAGCAATATCTGTTAGCCCATTATAAACCGGAACATTAGAGTACTTAGCTAAATCTTCTACAGCCCGCTGAGAAAATCCTCTAAACTCGATAGCATCATATATTCTTCCCAATACTCTTGCGGTATCAGAAATTGACTCTTTTTTTCCTATTTGGTTGCCAGTTGGTCCCAAATAAGTAACCCTAGCTCCTTGATCATAAGCAGCAACCTCAAATGCACACCTTGTTCTTGTTGAATCTTTTTCAAAAATAATAGCTATATTCTTTCCCTTAAGTTTCTGCTCTTCATTTCCAGTATACTTAGCTTTTTTTAAGCTATGAGACAACTCAAGTAAATATTCAACTTCCTTCTGAGTAAAATCCAAAAGTCTTAAAAAACTTCTGTTTCGTAAGTTATACATAAATCTTTCCTCCCTTAATTAAAAAATTAAATATCTTCCCTTATTAAAGGCATTGCCATACATCTTGGGCCACCTCTTCCTCTTGAAAGCTCACCAGAAGGAATTTCATGGACTTCAATTCCAAATTTTTCAAGTAATCTATTAGTAACATGATTTCTAGAATAAACTATAACTTTTCCCGGAGCTATTGCTAAAGTATTAGCACCATCATTCCACTGTTCTCTTGCCCCATGGATTAAATCTCCTCCAGCGCAATTTATTATATTAACTTTAGATCCAAGATAGAAACCTAAAATATCTTCTAATTTTGCTTTCTCAATATTAACTCTAATATCCCCAGAGTCCTCATTATAAGTTAAAGCATAAATAGTAAATCTCATGTCATCATTGCTATAACTCGTGAAGGTACTACGATCTATTTGAGTAAAAACTGTATCTAAGTGCATATAAGCTCTACTTTGTGGTATTTGAAAAGCCAAAATAGTACTGAAAGACGCTTTTGCTTTAAAAATTTTTTTAGCTACTTTTTCAACAGATTCAGACTCAGTTCTTTCAGAAATACCAATAGCCAAAACATCTCGACTTAAAACTAACTCATCACCACCTTCTAAAGTAGTATCTTCGTCTCTAGTAAACAATATAGGTACATTCTCTTTATAAATAGGATGATGCTTAAAAATATAGTCTGCAAATATTGTTTCCCTCCTTCTTGTTTTAAATTTCATTCTATTTATTGTCACTCCATTACCAATACTTGAAAAAGGATCTCTAGTAAATAGTAAATTAGGCATAGGTTCCGTAATTAAAGGATATTCACTGTTTACCAAATAATTAAGAGAATCTGATTTATAATTCTTAAATTCATCTCTAGTAACTCCCGCTATCATCTTTGAAATCAGATTTTTAACAGTCATATTACAAAAATAATCTTTTAAAGCTTTAGTTTTATTTTCTGTTCTAATCCCTGCTTCAAGAATAAACTGAGATATAAATTTATCTTTAATTTTATCATCACTAGAAATAGTTTCACTAATTAAATCCTCAATATAGATAACCTCAACTCCATTATTTCTCAAAGTATCTGCAAAAGCATCGTGTTCTTGTCTGGCAACTTCAAGATAAGGAATATCATCAAACAATAACCTATGCATTATTGAAGGTGTCAAATTTTCCAATTCTTCTCCAGGCCTATGTAACAAAACTTTTTTTAAATGACCTATTTCTGAAAATACATTAATTGGTTTTAAATACTTCATAATAAAACCCCTTTATAAAAGTTAATAATTTTTAATTAAATTACATATTAAAATTTAAATAATAAAAAATCAATATAATTAAAAATTATAAAAATTATTATAAAAAATATTTAATCAAATATGATAAAATAATAACATGCAATATCTTCGATATATATTGAACTTAGTAATTTGTTTACTAGCAAATTCTTGTGCTTTATTCAAAAATAGTCCGCAAAAAAATTATACTGATTCTAACATATTTCTTACACATAAATCGATCTCTGGCCCTTCTATTGTAACTAATATGACACATACTCAATATCATATACCTATAAATAAAATCGAAAAAATATTACAACAAACAGAAGAACCCCATTCATTAAAAATGATGGCAATCGAATTAAAAATCAATCCTCAAAAATTAGAAGAAATAAAAAATTATCTACTAGCCTATAAAAATCATCTAAACAACTCACAAGAATGGAAATTATTTCTTGAAAAAAGTAATATAAATGGATATTTAAATATCAAAATTGACACAAGCTTCATAAAAAAATCCAGCGAAACTTACTCAAATTCAGCTAGTAAAAGATTAACAGAAATAACTGAAACACAAATGTATCTAGAAAAAGAAATTTTAGTGTTGCTAGAACAAATATTTCACGAAAAAAATATAGGATACATACCTTTTAAAGACATTAATTCTTTTTTTCCTAAAGAGGACACAATAAATTATTCTATAACTAAAGATATAATAAATGGAAAAGAGTACATAACTCCGCACATAATAGCAAATCAATTATTAAAATTTAAAGATAAACAATACTTTATTCGCTTTATGTTTTTTCTCAAAATTGAAAATAACAAAATAAAAGAAATACTTCAAAAACAAAAAATTGCTGATGAAAACAATAATTCTTACAATTCAACACAATCAAAGAAAAATTTAAATTTCAAAAACAATCATAACTTAATCCCTAATATAATAGACCCAGATACAAACTCAGAAATAACACCACAGAAACTAAGATCACTTTTATCAAATGGAGATATATTACTAATAAAACCAAAAATCGACTGGACTGAATTTTTTTATTTTTGGCAACACGTAGGAGTATTCGATTCCAATAAGTATGATAATACAAAAAAATTTACATTTAAAGGAGAAGATAGCTTTGATATAAAATCTGTAATTACAAGCAATCAAATTAAATTTGAAACAGCATCTGTCCAAGGATCTGGATATGAAAAACTCTCGACTTATGTACAAGCAAGAATATTAAAAATATTATCACCTATAACAGATACAAAAACTATCCAAAAGGCAATAAATTTTGGAAGAAATAGATATGTTGACAATAATTTTGGATATATGGTTCCACTACTTTCTTCTAATATGTGGGCTGACTCATTTAACCTTGAAGATATTCATCATAAAACTTATTGTTCATTGGTAGTTGATAGAATATACAGAGTAGCTGGACTTAATGTATCAAGGAACTATGAAATATCCGGCATAGTAACACCTGGAGAAATAAATGCAGCTGCCTATGATTTTTACATGTCATATACAATAACAGGCATATTCCCAAGTGTATTACCAAAAAGAATCATTAAACCAACTCTTAAAGAAAAGTTTATAGGATATAATAAAGAAATAGTAGACAAAATAGAAATAAAGCGCTCAAATGAAAAAATTTTTGGCAAACCTTGTAACATAACTAATGTTTGGTGCTTAGGAGGTTAATTTAAATTCAATATGAAAAAATATTATGCATGCATCTTGACTGATAAAAATGAAAAAACTATTCTTACATCTTGGGAAGAATGTAAAAATAAAATTATAGGGAAAAAAAACAAAATAAAAAGTTTTAAGACAAAAGAAGAAGCAGAAAACTGGCTAACAAAAGGCTCTAATAGAAATACTACTTATCCAGTAGGAATATACTTTGATTCAGGAACTGGAAGAGGAAAAGGCGTAGAAATAAGAGTTGTCAATGAAAAAGGTATATCAATATTGAATAAAATAATAGACCAAAGTTTAATTAACAAACATAACAATTATTATGTAAAAGATTTTGAAGGAATTAGCAATAATTATGGAGAACTTCTTGGTCTATATATTGCACTAAAAATAGCATTAAAGGAAAATGTAAAAAATATATACGGAGACAGCAAACTAGTAATCGATTATTGGTCCAAAGGATTTTACAATAAAAAATTAAAAGAAACTACTATTAAGCTAATCAAAAATATTATCAAACTAAGAAATGATTTTGAAAACAAAGGTGGAGAAATACTATTTATTTCTGGAGATAATAATATTGCAGATCTTGGCTTTCATAAAAGATGAATTAATACTTTATAAGTGAATCTATATATAAAATCTATTACTAAAATAATATGTACACTATTATCTATAACTTCATGCACTACAATAGATTTTAAAAAAGAATATGAAACAAAGTTTGATATTCTAGAATCCCATGCAAAATATATTAGTATAAATGCTATTAAAGCAGAAAATGAATACATCTATATCAACCTTACAAATAGAAGCCAAGAAATAGTAAAAATAAACTGGCAACACACAAGCTTAAATTCCAAAAATATTGTTACAATAAAAGACGATATTAAATTAATAAATAACATAGAACAATATAACAATAAATATAAAGAATTTTTTATTGGACCTGAAACTTCTCAAGAATTTACATTGTTTTTATTAGGGATATCTAATAAAAACAATCAAATTTCATCCAATAAATCAGAAGCACATAGCTATTCATTTAAGCAAATTACATATCCAGCTATTCTAAAACTTAACATAGTTAAAGCCAATATTGATACAAACAAAACTATCAATATACTAATATCAAAAATTCCAAAATCTAATTCTTAATATGTTCATGATCATTTATTAAAATAAGTATATTCAGCTTAAACCTTAATAAGAATATTATTTTCTAGTTTCACGATTAATTAAAAGTTCATAATCCGTGCTTGAATTACTTTCAAATGATGTCTTAATAGGCTCGAAGAAATTCCAGGAAACATAAATTGAAAAATTATTCCTCCAAATAGAAGAATACCTATTGCTACTAGAATCCTTTAAGATATCAGGATTTAAATCATACTCACCTACAAACTTCCAATCATAAAAATTAAATTTAAAGCCTGTACTAATTTTTTTAATCTTGAATAATGAAGCTTTTCTATCTTGTAAATTAAAGAAATTAAATGACTTAAATAAATCTGAAAAAATATTGACTGTTGCAAGTCCAGCCTGATTCATATATTTTCCAAAATATCTAAAAGTCTTTGTATTAATAGAACGAGTAGAAAAATACAATTCAAAAAATTCAGTATATTTAAATTTAAAGCTAAATTCTGCCCAAAGTTCATTATCATCAATAAATTTTTGCAAATTAATTTTCCAACCAACGTTTATTCCAAGTCCAACTGAAAATTTTTCATCAAAAAATTTAAAAGTATATAAATCTCTCTTATACTGAGAGCTTAAAACATAAGGAACAAGTTTAGTAGTAGTTCCTACCCTTAAAAAATCACCTATAAATTTATCATATTTATACTCAAACTCATCCTTCATTCCAAATGTAAGCTGAAAATCATAAGCATTTAACTTAAAGGAAAGCTCAGACATCCTATTAATCAAAGGATCATAGGCAACTAACAAAGCAACCTTAAAATAATCTAAATATTTAGGCTCTATCTTATAATATAAAGCAGGGCCCATTTCCAAACCTTTATAAGGAGAGCCTGGTCTTAAAGGCTCTGTACCAACAGTTCTATTTATGAGTTTAGTTTTATACTCTTCCTTAAATTTTTTATCATATTTTACTCCAATACCTAACTCTTGTAATAAATAAGGAAATTCTAAAGAAAACTTAAGCTCAGAAGAAGCATGCATATTTTCAAAGGTATTCTTAATCAAACTTGAAAGGTTAGTACTAAAATATCCGTAATCATAAATCAAATTAATATTTAATTCTTGATAAAGAGTTTCAGGACTATTCCAAAAGACGCTCCCACTCTTTCCATCTAGAACCTTAACTTCTCTATCATACTTTTTGTCAAATGAATAAAGAGTAATTTTATTCTCAATTTTAATACTACTTCTAGAAAAAGCAGGATATCTAATAAAAGGTAATAAGTCTAAATTTATTTTATTAATAATTGAATGCTCTCCTTTCTTATCTTTTTCTACTAAATTATAATCTTTATCTAAAGGATTATACTCATCTGTATTTAAGTATATAACTTCTTCAAAAGTAATAAGTCGATTATAAAAATCAGCATGAAACTTTAAATCTATTTTACTTTTAATATCAAATAAATAGCTTTTTACAGCATATTTAAAATCTTGAGGAGATTCGACTTTAGAATCATCAAAAAATATGTTATTTTTAAAGTAAGGATTAATTCCAATTCTAATATAAAAAGAATCTGTATGATTAATATCATTTGATGTAATCATTTCAGGCGACAAATATAAATCTTTACTTAAATCATTTCTTCCTTTAAGTTTTTTATCAACATCTTTACTTTTTTTATTTTGGATATCATTTCCTTCTTCTCCAATATCTTTAACTTTTGGGGTCATAATTATCTCTTCATTCTTATTATCTGAAAAAGAAGCCCAACTATTATTGTAAAGATCTTTTTGAAAATTGATATCAACATAAGGAATATAAACTCTCTCTAAATAAAACCATTTTCTAGTTGGATCTTCAATATCTTTTGGCTTTATCAAAGGATTTGTACCATAAATATTACTAGAATCTGCCAATTTAAAACTAAAACCTATATTATTTAATTTATAATCAAAAAGAGTATTATTATCAAAAGTTCGATTATAAAAAGAAGACAAATTCCAATCAAAAGTCTTTATCATATCTTGCTTTTCCAAAGCTTTTTTACGAGATCCAAGAAAGAAAAGAAGAGTCGAATTCTCTAATCTATTTTTAAAGTCAATCATTACATAAGGATCTGAATAGTGCTCAAAAACCATTGAAAAAAGTGCATCACTTATTAAAAATTCTGACTTAGTCCTAAATAAATATCTAAAAGGTACCTCAAATCCAAATATGTCACCCTTATTTAAATTATCAAAATTAAAAATAGAATAATCGATGTTTTCATCTTTAAACGGTCGATAGTTACCTGTGATACTATTTTTATATAGATTTCTTGTAAACCCTAAACCAAAATTACCTTCAAAAGTCTTAAAAATATCTAAAGTAGCACTTACATCAAAATCAAGCCCCAAATAAAACCCCAAACTAGAATAAATATCAAAAATCAATTTGACATAGTCCTTATTTACCTTAGAAATAGCATCTTTAGAAAAAAAATAAGTTAAATAACCATTTCTAATATAAGAATTTTTATTTGAATTATATATTGAATTAAAATCAAAATCTAGGAAAGAAGCATCCTCATTATTAAAAGTCTTTTTTCCAAATAAATAGACAGTATTAAAAAGAGTAAATCCCTTTCTTAAAGAATATTCTAAAGACGGATTAAAAAATAAACTATCACCTGGTTTAAAAAAAAATGGTATATATAATATAGGGACTTCCCCCATGTAAAATACAGCGTTTATAACTCCAAAATCTCCAGAAGGCAAAACCCATATTTTGGAAGCCCTAATAGAATAGTAAGGATCTGGAACTTTACTAGTTGTAATAAAAGCCTTCTCTAATATATTAGTATCATTATCCAGCTTCTTTAAAATTTTTCCTCCAAATGAAACAACATGATTAATTAAATTTTTATGTATTTTCTTTTGAATAATTCCATTCTTTAAAAGAAAATTTTGAGAATCAAAATCAACAAATAACTCATTACCATAAAAATATAACTTTTCATCAGAGTTTAAATCAAGCTCATAATCAACATTTCCACTAGCAAAAAGCTTTTTAGTTTTTCTATTAAAAATGATTTTATCACCCTTAATATTATGTTTCTTACTATCTTTTACATCTTCAATGACAAGACTAACATTTCCTTTAAATATAATATTTTCATCTTTAGTAAGCTCATAGGTAAAATTTTCAAGACTATCTGTACTTTTAATTATTATTTTATATCTACCACCATCTTTACCTATATCTTTTGAAAAAAAATCAGGAGATAATCCAAATTTTTTCAATAGTAACTCTCGTATCTTAGAAACATCTTTTTCTTCAATACCTTCTTTTAAAGCCCATTTTTTTAAATCTTCATCACTAGAAAGTTCAAGCTCCTTTAAATTAGCTTTTTGAATTAAATTTAACTTTTCTTTACTATAATGTTTTTTATTATCATTAACTACTTGAGCAAAAAGGATAAAAAAATTGGAAATGCTTAATAATACTACAAAAGTTTTTTTAAAAACATTCCTGTATAGGAACTTTTGCATTTTGAAACCTCTTCAGGAGTTCCAGATACAATAATATCTCCCCCAGATAGTCCACCTTCAGGTCCTAAATCTATTATATAATCTGCCTGTTTTATTACATCCAAATTATGCTCTATAAGAACTACAGTATTTCCATTCTTAACAAGAAGCTGCAATACTTCCAACAATTTTTTTATATCATCAAAATGTAAACCCGTTGTTGGTTCATCAATAATATAAAAAGTTTTTCCTGTACTTCGCTTTGCAAGCTCAAAGGCCAATTTAACACGCTGAGCTTCACCTCCCGAAAGAGTTGTTGATGTTTGGCCTAATTTAATATATCCAAGGCCAACTTCATCTAAAACTTTTAAATAATGATTTAATTTTGGAATATTTTCAAAAAAATCTTTAGCCTCAATTACGCTCATCTCTAAAACATCATAAATATTTTTACCCTTATATCTTATCTCTAAAGTTTCTTCATTAAATTTTCTACCTTTACATAAATCACAAGGAATAAAAACATCTGGCAAAAAATGCATCTGAATATTTAAAGAACCTTCTCCTTGACATTTTTCACATCTACCTCCCTTAACATTAAAAGAAAACCTCCCAGCCTTAAATCCTCTTGCTTTAGACTCTGGTAATTTTGAAAAGAGTTCTCTTATTTCTGTAAAAAGTCCAACATAAGTTGAAGGATTTGATCTTGGAGTTTTACCTATTGGTTTTTGATTTATCTGAATAATCTTATCAACCTGCTCATACCCAATAATATCTTTAAATCCATTACAATAATTTATATTTCCCTTTAGCCTACTATCAAGAGCCGGATATAATACTTCATTTAAAAGAGTACTTTTCCCGCTACCAGAAACTCCTGTTATCACAGTAAATATCCCTAAAGGAATTCTAACATCAATATCTTTTAAATTGTTTTTATTAGCTCCTAAAAGTACAATTTTCCCTCTTTCTGATTTACGTCTCATTTTTGGAACATCTATTTTAAGTAGACCACTCAAATACTTTCCAGTAAGACTATTCTCATTATTTAAAATATCAGACAAAATTCCCTTAGCCACTATTTCCCCACCATAAATCCCAGACCCAGGTCCAATATCAACAATATAATCAGCAGTACGTAAAGTTTGTTCATCATGTTCTACAACAATGATTGTATTCCCAAGTTTCTTTAAATTGACAAGAGTATTTATCAATTTTTCATTATCTCTTTGATGCAATCCAATACTAGGCTCATCAAGTACATAAAGAACCCCAACAAGTGCTGATCCTATTTGAGTAGCAAGCCTAATGCGTTGAGCCTCACCTCCTGACAGAGTTCCCGATATTCTATCTAAATATAAATAAGAAAGCCCAACATCTATCAAAAACTTAAGCCTATTCTTAATTTCTTTTAAAATTTCCTTAGAAATTTTTATATCAACTTCATCAAGATTAATATTCTCAAAAAATGAATAAGAATCTATAACAGAAAGATTACTAAGCTCCTGTATATTTTTCCCACATAATTTAACAGATAAAGCAGAAATATTCAATCTCTTGCCCTTACAAGAATTACATATCTTGCGGGACATCAAACCTTCATAAAATAACCTAGCACTTTCAGACTCTGTTGTAAGATAACGCCTTTTTAAAAGAGGAAGAAGACCTTCAAATTCCTTAGAATAATGAAACCCGCCGTCTATATCCTTATTCTCAATTTCCTTAGATCGATAAACAAAGTTTATTTTTTCATTTGTTCCATACAAAATCTTTCTAAGAACATTTTCTGGAATATCTTTTACAGGAGTATCTAGATTAAAACCATAATGATTAGCAAGTCCCCTAAAAATTGCTACAGCCCAAGAAGAACTAGTTTTAAAAGTAATGAATGCATCTTCAATAAAAGAAAGCTCTAAATTAGGACAAATTTTTTCAAAATCAAATTCAAGTGTAATACCAAGTCCAGAACACTCACTACAAGCACCAAATAAACTATTAAAAGAAAAAAGCCTTGGCTCTATTGCAGGCAGAGAAAATCCACATAAAGGACAACTATTATGCTCCGTGAAAATTTTATCTATCTTTTCTAAATTATTTTCAATTTCTACCCGTAAATATCCATTAGAAACAGACAAAGCAGTTTCAACCGAATCTGAAAGCCTAATTCTTGTATTTCTACTTAACTTTATTCTATCTACAATAATCTCAATATTGTGTTTTTTATTCTTATCTAAGTTTAAATTAATAGCATCTTCTACTAAATAATCTTTAGAATCTACTCTTACCCTATTAAATCCTTGATTTAATATTCTATTAAGCTCTTTCTTGTGCGAGCCCTTAGCCCCCATAACAACAGGCGCAAATAAAACAACCTTAGATCCTTCAGCATAACTTAAAATAGTATTAATTATTTTATCTAAAGACTGTTCTTCTATAAGACTTCCATCATTTGGACAATATGGCTTCCCAATTTTTGCAAACAATAATCTATAATAATCATAGATCTCAGTAATTGTTCCAACAGTTGACCTCGGATTATTGCTTATTGTTTTCTGTTCAATTGAGATAGCAGGAGATAAACCACCTATATAGTCAACATTAGGTTTCTTCATTACTCCTAAAAACTGCCTTGCATAAGCTGATACAGACTCCATATACCTTCTCTGCCCTTCTGCAAAAATTGTATCAAAAGCTAAAGATGATTTACCAGAGCCACTTTTTCCAGATATCACTACTAAGCTATTTCTTGGAATATCAATATCAATATTTTTTAAATTATGCTCTCTAGCGCCTCTGATAGTAATTTTTTCATTCAAAAACTCATACTCCTTACGCATAAAATTTTAATTTTTAGTTAATTCTCTTATTTTATCTCTTAAAAAGATAGCATCTTCAAACCTTTCGTCATTAACTGCTTCATCCAGCTTAAACTTAAGTTTATTGATAAGATTTTTCTTAGATAAATTTTTATCTGAAATAATTTTTTTAATATCATCATTAACAGTTTCGCTTTTTAATTCTTTTTCTAAAATATTTTGAACTCTTTTAATAACAGTCCTTGGAGTAATATTATTTTTCCTATTGTATTCAATTTGAATACTCCGCCTTCTATTAGTTTCATCAATAGCATCTTGCATTGAAAAACTTACTTGATCATAATACATTATAACACAACCATTTGAGTTTCTAGCAGCTCTACCAATTACTTGTATTAGAGAAGTAGAAGACCTTAGAAAGCCTACTTTATCCGCATCCAGTATTATAACAAGAGATACTTCAGGAATATCTAATCCCTCTCTTAACAAATTAATTCCCACAATAACATCAATCTCTGATTTCCTAAGTGATGTAATAATATCAACTCTCTCAATAGCATTAAGCTCTGCATGTAAATAACTAGACTTAATATCAAGACTTAATAAATAATCCGTTAAATCTTCTGCCATTTTTTTAGTTAAAGTTGTAACTAAAACTTTCTCATTCAAAGCAATTCTTTTTTGTATTTCATTATAAATATCTTCCATTTGCCCATCTGAATTCTTAAGAATAATCTCTGGATCAACAAGACCTGTCGGACGAATTATTTGCTCAACAATAATGCTACTTTTTTCACACTCTTCAAGCCCAGGAGTAGCTGAAATAAAAACAGCTTGATTAATAATAGATTCAAATTCATGATATTTAAGAGGTCTATTCTCAAGCGCTGACGGAAGTCTAAATCCAAAATTCACAAGATTCAATTTCCTTGCATAATCTCCATTATACATCCCTCTAATCTGTGGCAAAGTCACATGTGATTCATCAACAAAAAGCAAGTAATCCCTAGGAAAAAAATCAAAAAGACAATAAGGCCTCCCTTTTTCATTTTCGCTAAAATATTTAGTATAATTTTCTATACCTTGACATGTCCCAGTTTCTCTTAACATTTCAATATCATATTCCACCCTTTGCTTAAGTCTTTCAGCCTCAATAAACTTTCCATTTTCTTTAAAATAATGATATTGAATCTTTAAATCAAGATATATTTTAGGAAGAGCATCTAATATAGTATTATAAGGAATAACAAAATAAGACTTAGCAAAAAGAGTAAATTCATCCACACTTCCTAAAATCTTTTTTGTAAATGGGCTAATCCTTTTAATACTAACAATTTCATCAAAATCCAAATAAATCCTATAAGCAAAATTATCATGCTCATTACTAGGCCATACATCAATAATATCTCCTTTAATAGAAAATTTATCATGCTCAAGATTCATAAGAGTTCTTGAATACTGCAATTTCACAAAAATATCCGCCATATCCTTAATAGAAATCTTTTGTCCTACAAAAAAAGCATGCGCTGAGCTTTTAAAAAATTCTGGAGAACCTAAGGCATAGATTGAAGATACTGTAGCAACAACAATAACATCTCTCCTTCTAGAAAGAGAAGTTACTGCCCTTATCCTCTTTATATCAAGCTCTTCATTAATAGTGGCTTCCTTTTCTATATACAAATCTTTTGAAGCAATATAAGACTCAGGCTGATAATAATCATAATAAGAAACAAAATATTCAACTGCATTATCTGGAAAAAAATCCTTAAATTCCCTATAAAGCTGTGCTGCCAAAGTTTTATTATGGCTAATTATCAAAGAAGGTCTGTTTAAATCTCTAATAACATTAGCAACTGTAAAAGTCTTGCCACTTCCTGTTACACCCTTTAAGGTCTGATACTTATTATTAAATATAATTGATTCTTTAATCTGCCTAATTGCTTTTGGTTGGTCACCGGCAGGAACATAATCAGACTTCAAACAAAATTTCATAAAAACCGACCTTAAACAAAATTACAATCAACATTTGATTACTTATTTTATGTTTAAAATATAAAATAATATATATCTATATACAAAATCTTTAATATAAAATAAAGGAAAATAACATGAAAAACAATGAACTCTTTAAAAGAATAAAAAAATATATCCTTATTGAAAAAAATAAATACTTTAAAGATGAAGCAATAAAACTACTCAACGAAAACAATAAAAACGAATTGCTTAACAGATTTTACAAAGATATAGAATTTGGCACGGCTGGTATGAGGGGCATTATTGGAGCCGGTACTTATTATATGAATACCTACAACGTAATAAAAGCAAGCCAAGGAATTGCTAACTATATTCTTAAAATAACTAAAAACCCAAAAGTTGTGATAAGCTATGATTCAAGATATTTCTCAAAAGAATTTGCTTATGATGCTGCTGAAATTTTTTCATTAAATGGTTTTAAAGTTTATATATATAAACAATTAAGACCAACACCTCAATTGTCTTATACAGTGATAAAATTAGATTGCGATATTGGAATAATGATAACAGCAAGTCATAATCCAAAAGAATACAATGGATACAAAGTTTATTGGAAAGGAGGATGTCAGATAATACCTCCTCATGAATCCCTTATAATATATGAAATTCAAAAAATGTCTCATATTGAAAGCATTATTATAAAAGAAGAAAAAATAAATAATAAATCAATAGTAGAACTCAATAATGAAATTGATATTCCATTCATAGAAAAAATAAATGAAAAATTTCCTAACTTTAATGAAAAAAGCAAACAAATAAAATTAAGAGTAGCGTATACTCCTTTACATGGAGCAGGAGGAATAATAATAAAAGAATTATTCAAAAACAGTAAAGTAGAATTATTAATTGAACCAACACAAATAAATCCTGATCCGGAATTTCCCACAGTAAAATACCCTAATCCTGAATACAATATTGCTATGTCTAAAGTAATAGAATTTGCCAAAACAGAAAAATGCGACATTGCGATTGCAACTGATCCAGATGCGGATAGGATAGGCCTTGCCTTTAATAACGGCACAGAATGGAAAATTTTAAATGGAAATCAAATAGCATGCATTTTATCGAACTATTTATTATCTAAAGAGAGTAATCCAAAAAATACATTTATAGTAGCTTCCTTTGTCACAACTCCTATGTTGGATAAAATAGTTTATAAATATAATTCAACATTATTTAGAACATATACAGGATTTAAATGGATAGGAAACTTAATAGATGAAATGAAAATCAAAGAACCGAATAAAAAATTTATTTTTGGTTGTGAAGAAAGTCATGGATACTTAATTGGAGATGTAACTAGAGACAAAGATGCATTTTCAGCTATCAAAGGTTGTTGCGAATTAATGCTTACTCTTAAAGAAAATAAAATGACAATGGAACAATATCTTCAAGAAATGTACAAAGAATTTGGATATTATGAAGAATTTTCAATTACTAAAAACTTCAAAGGTTTTCAAGGAGAACCTTTAAGAGAAAAACTAATGTCAAAGTTAAGAAATGAAAAACAAAAAGAATTTGCAGGAATTAAGGTGATTAAAAAATTAGACTATCAAAAATTGAAAGAAATAGATATTAATGGAAATGTCAACGAAATATTAGATTACAAATATCCTACTAATGCAATAAAATTATTATTAGATAATGAAACCACAATAACTGTTAGGCCTTCTGGAACAGAACCAAAAATTAAATTTTATGTATCTATACATTCAAGATACGAACAAAAAAATAATATTTTTGATATAATTAATAATATAAATATGGAGATAGAAAAATATTAATATAGCAGAAAATCTAGTAAATTTGGTTGAAGTATCCGCAAAAGAAGTTGCTAGAAAAAACAAAAATAGAGAAGTTTCAATCTGGCATCTGTTGATGTCTATCCTCATTCGTCCTAAAAAATCTGAGATAAAAAGTATAGACACAAAAACCTTAAAAAACATTAAACAAGATACATTATATGAAATAGAAAAATTAGAAAAAGTTTTAGTAACTCCTAATGAAATTATAATTCCAAAAATAAACAGAGAAATTTTTATTCTTATTGAAAAAGCAAAAAAAGAATTTAAACCTAAAACTTCAATAGGAATAAAAGAAATTTTTTATTTAATATTAAAAACAAAAAAATTACTAAAAAAATATAAACTTAATAAATTAAGCTTTGGATTTAATGAAGAAAATATAATAACAAACATAGACAAAATAAGATTAATTGAAACATATAAAGAATTTGAAGATGAAATAAG
Source organism: Borrelia sp. A-FGy1 (assembly GCF_014084025.1). Classification (NCBI taxonomy): domain Bacteria; kingdom Pseudomonadati; phylum Spirochaetota; class Spirochaetia; order Spirochaetales; family Borreliaceae; genus Borrelia; species Candidatus Borrelia mahuryensis. The sequence continues at coordinate 896,908 of NZ_CP043682.1, read as the reverse complement.
ACTTGAAAACGAAAACTTCGAAATTGGGAAATATGTTAAAAATTTAACAGCACTTGCAAAGGAAAATAAACTTGATCCTTTAATTGGGCGTGAAAAAGAAATTCAAGAATTAATAAATATACTTGAAAGACGAAATAAAAATAGCACAATCTTAATAGGAGAACCTGGAATTGGAAAAACAGCAATAGTAGAAGGACTCGCAATAAAAATTGCAAATAAAGAAATAAAAAGTAAATTACAAAATAAAATAATACTAAAAATTGATACTTCTGACTTAGTATCAGGCACAAAATATAGGGGTGAATTCGAAGAAAGATTAAATAATATAATTAAATCAATTAAAAATAATAAAGATACAATAATATTTATTGACGAAATACACACGCTAATGGGAGCTGGAAATTCTGAAGGTGCTCTTGATGCATCAAATATTTTAAAGCCAGCCCTGTCTCGCTCCGAAATACAAATTATAGGAGCAACAACTTATGATGAATATAGAAAGTATATTGCTAAAGACAAAGCATTTATCCGAAGATTTCAAACAATATCAATAAAAGAACCTAATGAAAAAGAAACTCTAAATATTCTAAATAATATAATAAAAAATTTTGAAGATTATCATGGTGTTACTTACAAAAAAGAGGCAATCGAAAATGTAATATATTTATCATCAAAATATCTAATCAATAAAAGATTTCCTGACAAAGCAATTGACCTCATTGATATTGCTGGAGCTAAAAAAAAACAAGAGACAGCATGCAAGGTAATTAATGCCGAAGACATTAAAAGAATAACAGATGCAATGTTAGATATCAAAACAGAATCTAATATTAAAGAAGAAATTGATATACTTAAAAAAGCAGAAATACAAATAAGAGAAAAAATAATTGGACAAAACCATGCTATAAATGAGATCCTTAGAGAAATAGTTAAAACAAAACTTGAAATAAATGATAACAGCAAACTCTTAACAGCAGCATTATTTATAGGCTCAAGCGGAAGTGGAAAGACAATGCTAGCAAATGAAGTATCAAATATAATTATGGAAGATGAAAACTCAATATTAAAACTAGATATGTCAGAATATAGAGAAGAAAATTCTATTTCAAAATTAATAGGAACAAATCCTGGATATATAGGCTACGCTGATGGAGGACTACTAATAAATAGAATAAAATATTATCCCAAATGCTTCATTATATTTGAAAACATTGAAAATGCTCACAATTCAGTTCTTAATATAATTGAACGAATAATTGAATATGGTGAGCTTATTGATAGTCAAGAAAACAAGATATCTTTTAAAAATGCCATTCTTATTCTTACTACATCTATTGGATCTGAAATACTTCTTGGAAAAGGAAATATTGGATTTGGCAAGACAAATAATAACATAAATATTAAAAGTGAAATAAATAACCAACTTAAGAAACGATTTAAATCAACTTTATTGGATAAAATACAAAAAAAAATTATACTTAATATATTGCAAGAAGAAGATGTTAAAATAATCTATAATAATTATTATAAAAATCTTATTTCAAGATATAATTCTAAGAATATTAAAATAAAAATGGATAAAAATATTAAAAATTATATAATTAAAACTTTTTATGACAAAAACTCTGGAGCAAGAAGTATATTAAATGCAATAAAAGAAGAAATAGAAGAAAAAATTATTAATAAAATTTTTAAAAACCCCACTATTAATCTAATAAAAATATACTTAGAAAAAAACAAGATAAAAATAGAATAAAAGGAAGCTTTATGTTTAAGAATGTAGATAGTAAAGTAGATTTTCCTAAAATAGAAGAGAAAATATTAAAATTCTGGAATGATAATAAAATTTTTGAAAAATCTATTCAACAAAGAATAGGTTGTGAAGAATTTATATTTTATGACGGACCTCCTTTCGCAACAGGGCTTCCTCACTTTGGTCATTTTGTTCCAAATACAATTAAAGATATAATCCCAAGATATAAGACAATGAAAGGAAAATATGTTAAGAGAAATTTTGGGTGGGACACTCATGGTTTGCCTGTAGAATATGAGGTAGAGAAATACTTAGGAATTTCTGGAAGCAAAGAAATAGAACAATATGGAGTTGAAAAATTTAATGAAGAATGCAGAAAAATAGTTCTTAAATATACAAAAGAATGGGAAAAGACTATTTCAAGATTAGGTAGATGGGTAGATTTTAAAAAAAATTATAAAACAATGGATACAAACTTCATGGAGTCTGTATGGTGGATATTTAAGAATCTTTATGATAAGGGTTTAATTTACGAAAGTTATTATGTATTGCCATATTCTCCAAAACTTGCAACTCCACTCTCAAATTTTGAGGTAAATCTTGGAGAATACAAGGAAGTTAACGATCCATCACTCACTGTCAAGTTTAAAATAAGAGAAAAGAATGAATATTTACTTGCATGGACAACAACTCCTTGGACATTGCCTACAAATCTTGGAATTGCCGTTGGAAATAATATAGAATATTCCAAAATCTTCGATAAAGAAAGAAATGAAATTTTCATAATTGGAACTAGAAGGCTAAATCACTATTATAAGTTTGAAAAAGAATACACAATAATAGAACAATTTAAAGGTGAGCACATTGCTGGAATAGAATATGAACCTATATTTGACTATTTTATAAAACAAAAAAGAAAAGGCGCTTTCAGAGTTCATACAGCAGAATATGTCACAACTAATGATGGAACAGGTTTAGTACACATTGCTCCCTTTGGAGAAGAAGATTACCATATACTTAAAAGCAAAACAAAAGTTGACATAATAAATCCTATAGATGCCGAATGCAGATTTACAAAAGAAGTAAAAGATTTTGAAGGCCTATTTGTTAAAGATGCAGACAAAAAAATAATAGAACAACTAAAATCTATGAATCTCATTTTTAAAAGAGAAAATTTCTTGCATAGGTATCCATTTTGCTACAGAACAAATACACCTTTAATTTACAGACCTGTAAGTTCATGGTTTGTAAACATTGAAGCAATAAAGGAAAAACTTATAAAATCAAATGAAAAAATTAACTGGATTCCTTCCCATTTAAAAAAAGGAAGATTCGGAAAATGGTTAGAAAATGCAAGAGATTGGGCAATAAGCAGAAATAGATTTTGGGGGAATCCAATACCAGTTTGGGTTTGCTCAAAGTCAGGAAATAAAATATGCATAGGCTCCAAAGAAGAACTTGAAAGCTATTCAAGACAAAAGATAAGTGACCTACATAAAGATAAAATTGACAAAATAACTTGGCCCAGCGAATATGGAGGCACATATATACGCACAAGTGAAGTTTTAGACTGCTGGTTTGAATCTGGATCAATGCCTTATGCAAGTAATCATTATCCATTCGCCAATAAAGATAATTTAAATAATATTTTCCCTGCAGACTTTATTGCAGAAGGTCTAGATCAAACAAGAGGATGGTTCTATACTCTAACAATATTAGGAACTGCGCTTTTTGAAAAACCCGCTTTTAAAAATGTAATAGTCAATGGACTCGTATTATCTAGTGACGGAAAAAAAATGTCTAAATCTCTTAGAAATTATACAGATCCAATGAAAGTAATAAACACATTTGGAGCTGATGCTTTAAGGCTTTACTTAATAATGAGCCCTGTAGTAAAAGCAGATGACTTAAAATACAGTGATAATGGAGTTAAAGACGTTCTCAAGAACATTATCATACCTATCTGGAATGCATATTCATTTTTTATAACTTATGCAATAATTGATAAATTTAAAGTTAATGATAACTTTAATTTATCCAAAAATAACATTCTTGATCAATGGATAATTAGCGAAACTGAAAGTTTAAAGAAAATACTAAACGAAGAAATAGATAAATACAACTTAACAAAAGCAATAGATAAACTTATTGAATTCATTGATAAACTAAACAATTGGTATATAAGAAGATCAAGAAGAAGATTCTGGAAATCTGAGAATGATACTGATAAACAAGATGCTTATGAAACTTTATATTATTCACTAAAAAGTTTGATATTAATGCTTGCTCCATTTATTCCTTTTTTAACAGAAAATATTTATCAAAATTTAAAGACAACAGATGAGAAAGAATCAATTCACCTAAACGAATATCCAAAAGAGATTAAAGAACTTATAAAACAAGATATTGAAGAAAAAATGAATTTCATAAGAAAAGTAGTATCAATTGCAAGAGCGCTTAGAGCCTCTTATGACATTAAAATAAGAAAACCTATTAACACAATCTATGTTGTTACTAAGAACCAAAAAGAGCAAGAAACACTACATGAAATGCAAGAAATAATACTTGAAGAAATAAATGCAAAAGAAATAAAAATAAAATCAAATGAAGAAGAACTTGTTACTTATGCAGCAAAAGCCAATTTTAGAGAGCTTGGAAGCAAGCTTGGTAAAAATATGAAAGCTGTGTCATCAGAAATAATGAAGCTAAAAAATGAGGCTATATTGCAAATAATAAATGGCAATACACATATTATTCAAACACAAGGTAATACATATGAAATTACAATAAAAGACATAATACTAGAAAGAAAAGAAAAAGAAAACCTAAAAGTAATAAATGAAAACTCTATTACGATTGGACTAGATTTATTAATAACAGAAGAGTTGTATTTAGAAGGTTTATCAAGAGAATTTATAAGAAAAATTCAAAACTTAAGAAAAGAAAATAAATTTAATGTCAGTGATCGAATCATACTATATATAGATAACAATAAAACATTAACCAAAATAATAAGCAAATTTGAAAACTATATTAAATCTGAAACACTAATATTAAAAATAGAGGTAAACAAAGAAAAAGCAACAACAAAGATAGAACTTGATAATGATATAGAAATAATGATAGGCATTGAAAAATGCACAAGTTAATTGATAAAATTTTTACATTCATTCTTTTTGTAGGATGCTCAACCTTAACTTACCATTCACCTAAAAATAAAATATCTTCAATCATGTTATTAGATCCCTTTTCAGATATATACGCGTATATAGATATATCAAAAAACAGATTTATCTACGATGATTTAAGCTTTAAACACAAAATTGGAATTAATTCCTTTGGTAATTTATATTTAAGTTATACAAAAAATCCAGAAAGCTTTTCTTCAATAATAACAGGTAATTTTCCCAAAAATATTTTCTGGGGAATACAAAATAATTCAAACTTTGAATCTAAAGGCAACTTGTTAATAAATCCAAAATGGAAAATTAAAAACTCAAATATATATATTACTCCTACTAAAGACAAAAGAGGATTTCTAATAAATCAAAAAGAAACAGTATATAAAAACGAAAATATCTTAACAACACAAATCGATATACTTGAGAAAAACGAAATATTCTTTTGGATTAAAGATATCTCTTTATTAATACCAAATAATATAAATAAAAAAAATTTAATTCCTTTTAATAGAGCAACTCTTTTTGGAAATAGTGAAAATGAAATTGACTATAATTTAAAAGCCTATTTAAAAACTAAAAATCCTGCAATACTATCTATTTTATCAAAAAAATTAATACCAACTCTAATAAAAAGTACAACAAAAATAATAATTTCAAGTCCTATAAACTCTAAGATACAAGATAAAAACACTGTAGAACTTGAATTTAAGATTAAAAAAGAAAGTGTTAAAGAATTCATATCAACTTTATTTTTTAAAAAAAAATAAGAATAAAAAGATTATTCTGCTAAAATGCATACTTTTTTAATTCTAATATATTTTTAACACTAATTAAAAATAGTAATTAATATATTAGACTCATAAATTAAAAATCATAATCTTTTATAAAATTATATGTTATATAACAAATTATTTTCAACAAAATAATGATATAATGCTCCAATTTTACCAGAATCATTATTAAATTTAGTTGTCTCAAGTTTAACAAGTTTCCTGATATCATCATCATAAACACTAGCCAATTCCATAGACCATAAATTTTCTAATTTTTTATATATATTACTTATTAAATCAGATCTTGCACTTATTCCTCCCCCAATCAAAATTTTTTCAGGATTTAAAATAAAAGTCAAATTAAAAATTCCAAATGATAAAGTTTCAAAAAATTTTTCAACTTCATCCCTAGCATGACTATTCCCACAATCAGCAAGTTCAAAAACATATTCTCCAGATACTTTATTTAAGTCTTTTTCTAAGCGTTCTGCAACTCTCTTTCTTAAAGACGCAACAGAGGCTATAGACTCCCACCTACACTTAAAAGGGATATTATTATCAAGACCTCTAGTAATCATAAACCCTATCTCACCAGACATAAAAGAATGCCCTCTTAAAAGTTTTCCATTCATGAATATTCCAGCACCAATGCCTGTTCCAAGAGTCAAAGCAATAAAATCATTAGAATAAATAGCATTGCCTTTAAATTTCTCAGCTAAAGCAACACAATTAGCATCATTTTCAATCTCAACATTAATACCCGTTAAAGCTTCTAGATTTTCTTTTAAAGGATAATTAACAAACCCCTTAATGGCATTTACTCTAATAACAATTCCTTTAGGATCAACAAATCCAGGCATGCAAATAGCAACTCCTTTAACATTTTCTTCTCTTTTATAGAAATTAATTATATTGACCAAAATATCAACTTGTTCATCAGGAGTAGTACCCGATCTAACTTCTTGCTTATCAAGAAAATTACCTCCACTATCTGCTAAGGAATATTTAGTACTAGTACCTCCAACATCAATTACCGCATAGCATCCCATGTAAAATCCTTATTTTTAAAACTCAAATTAAGTATATAATAAAAATTTAAAAACTTTCTATAGAAATATTAGAAATTTTCGATATCTTACTTATCGTTATTTTTGCTTTAATCTCTTCTTTCAAATAAGCAACATGAGAAATTATACCTATCTGACGACCATCAACTTGTTGAAAATCAGAAATTTTTGGAATAACCATTTTTAAGGTATCTTCATCAAGGCTTCCAAAGCCTTCATCAAGGAAAAATGCTTCTATTTTAAGTTCACTATCTCTTATCATATCTGAGAGTGCTAGAGACAGCGATAAAGAAACAAGAAACTTTTCACCTCCAGAAAGAGTCTTTACACTACGAGTCATCCCCCCATCCCTTCTGCTTTTAACTAAAAAATCAAAATCTTTACTTCCCGAATTAATTTGAAGCTCAAAATCAGGAAGAATAACACTTAAATATCTTTTATTTGATATTTTTAATATTTCTTCAATTAAAAAACTCTGAACATAATACTTTAAGCTAGGAGAAGTAGTTATAACTTTCCTTAAAATTTCCAACTTTTCCCTTCTTTCATTCAAATTTATTAACTCCTTCTGAACGCTCTCTATATTAATTTTCTGATTATTGAGTTCTTCTTTCAAAGCCTGTAAATTTAAAAAGTTTGACTCATAATGACTAATATCCTTGGATAAAATTTCAATTTTAGACATAAAATTAGATTTCAATCTCAAAAAGTAATCCAAACTGTCTCTGTTAGGTTTAAAAGAATCAAAAGAAAAAATATATTCTTTACCTTCAAAACTATCTTGAATTGACGCTTTTAAATCCAGAAAATTAGTATTAAATTCATTTAATTCTTTCTCAAGCTCATCTCTCAAACTTACTTTACTTTGCTTCATAAATTCAATTTGACTTTCAAGTCTAAGCTTTGAATTGTTTATATTGCTTAAAATTGAATCTACTCTTAAATACTCATCATTCAATTTATTTTTATCGCTTAAAAATTTTTCAAATCCTTTCTCCAATAAAATAGGATCATCTAAATTTATACTTAAGTTAATTTTAGATAACAAATTTTTTATCTTATCTAGATTTTCTTTAATCTCTATTTCTTTAAAATCAATTTTTGAATTTAAATCACTTAAAGTCAATTTTAAAATTTCAACTTCTTTAAGCTTATTTTCAAAAATCAAAATCTTATTTTTGTCAGAATAATCTATATATCTATTGAACAGATTGTTACCTATTACTTTTAAAATTTCTGCATTTTTATTATTAAATTCTGAAATCTGATTTTCTCGCCTAATTTTATTTGCTCTTTCATTTAATATTTCTGCATTAATGTCATCTAGCTTAGATTGCAAAACTTGAAGCCTAGTATTTATCTCTAAAACATAATCTAAGCTACTAGCTTTTAATTGTTCCTTTCCTTGGTATGTATAATATTCATCTTCAATAAACTTAAGACTATCTATATCTTTATCAATAGATTCTTTATTTTTAATTAAATCTTTTAATATTCTTTTATATAAATCTATCTTAATATCGATTTTAATATCTTTTAATGTATTAAAATTTGATTCTATAAATAAATCTAATTCACATTTATATTTTAATATCAACTCTTCAATAAAGCATTTAAATAATTTTAATGCCTCATAATAAATATATTTATCAAAATCAAATGTTACTTCTTTTACATTAATACTACTTTTAAGCTCTATATTCTTTCTTGTCTGTTCTTCTAATAGCTTTTCCCTTTGCTCTTCCAACTGAAGTTTTTCTATGTTCAATTTTTCATAAGTACTCTCGTCATCAACATTCACCTCAGAAGAAAAAAGAAAATTTTCATAATATAATTCTTTTACATAATTAAACTTAAGGATATTTAAGTTTAAATATTTTAATTCTTCTAAATTTCTTTTAACACTTGAAAGCTTAAATAAAAGCATATTTTTATCATTAAGAAACTGAATTTGACTTTTAATTAAATCTTCTAAATTTAAAAACTCATAAGAATTGTAAAATTTAAGACCTTCTCCTACCTTTGCTCTGATGTTTTCATGTAAAGAATACTCATAATCTAAATCCTCTTTACTCTTAATAGTAGAAGATAGCTCTAGCTCTAAATTATCTATCCTATTCTCTACATCTAAATACTTTTGAATGTTCTTAATTATTTTGTCGCAAATAAATATTAATTTATAAACCTTCTCAAGACTTTCCCTTAGCTTTTTGATATCAATCAAATCCAAAAGATTAGTTAACCTATTTAATTTACTCTTATTATTATCTATTCTATTTTTCTCTTCTAACTCTATAAATTCCAATTTTTCTATATTCAAATTTGTAAATTCAAATTCTCTCCTTAAAAAAAATTCTATATCATCATACTTTTTTAAATTAAAAATATTATCAATTATTGCTGTCTTAATTTTTGGTTTAGAAGTCAAAAATTCTTGAAAATTGCCTTGAGGTAATATAACAGTCTGACAAAACTGCTCAAAATTTAACCTACAAAGACTCCTTATATATGCTAAAACATCTTCTCTATTTTCAATATAATTATTATCACTAAGGCTTCTTAATAGCATATTTTTAGGAGTCTCCTTTTGCTTTACATTAAGCTCAATGAATGATTCATAAATTTTTCTAGAAACAGTAAAAGTAAGTTTAACATAAGCATTATCAAACCCTTTAGAAATTGCATCTGAAATATTCTTATCAAGTCTATAAACTCTTGCATAAAGAGCAAGAGTTATACAGTCAAGGATGGTACTCTTACCAGATCCAGTATTCCCAGAAATCAAAAAGATTCCAGAATTTTTTAGAATAGGAACATCAAAATTTATCTCATATTCTCCTTTATAAGAAGCTATATTTTTAAATATAAGCTTATTTATTCTCATATTCTCCTGCTTTTCCCCTAAGCAATATTTCTTCAAAAAGAGCAACAAGCTCTTCTTCTTTAAATTTGCTTCCCCTTCTAAAACCATTAATAATATCTCTTTTCAACTTTTCTTGAAAAAAATACTTTTCATCCCTACTCAATACCTCTTCTTTACTAATTAACTTTGTTCCTGGCTCTAAAGAATTATCTTCTATATTTGATAAATCATAATAAATATCAAATATTTTAATTAAGCTTGATTTTGCTAAACTGTATATCTGTTCTTCAAGCTCAGTTTCTATTCTCTCATTAATCTCAATTTTTAAGTAGCAAAGATATGGAAACTTTTCTTTAATTTTATGCAATTCAATCAAAATCTCATTAAAATAACCTCGCAAAAAATGCAACTCGCCATATACAGGAAGTAAAACCTTATCCTGCGATACCAACTTACCACCATTGAAAAACAAAATATTAATATATTTATTTTTATCCTCGCCAAATGAATACTGAATCGGAGACCCTGAATAAACAATATTAGACTTTAATCTCCTAAAATCATGTATATGACCAAGAGCAACATAAGAGAACTTATCTCCAAAAACACTAACAGGAATAATAAAGCTATTGCCAATAATACTAACACTTCTTGTGTTACAAAAAAAAGCATGTGCAATCAAAATTTTAGGAACACTATGATACTTAATATCAAGAGAACTAATAATATTTGCTATTTTATCTCGATATGCATACTCAAGTTTTTGAAAAAATGCATTACCATTAAGCTCTATGTCCCTATATTTCTGATTTAAAATAAATCTTTCATTTATATAAGGTATACAAGCAACAATAAATTGAACTTCATCATCATCTTTTAAAAAGATTACTTGATCAATAAGTTTATCTTCCGTAATTAAAAAAAAATTAAACTTCGAGAATATCTTTTTATTAATATTAAAATACTCTTTCTTATCATGGTTACCTGAAATAACTACACACCATTTACAAGAAGTAAAAGATAATTCATAAAAAAAATCATTTATTAATTTTTGCTCTTCTAGCCCAGGCCTCTTTGAATCATATACATCACCAGCAACAAGTAAAAGATCAATACTTTCATTTTTAATAAATTTCAATAAAAAATTTAAAAATTTTTGTTGCTCGTCAATTCTATAAAAATGCCCAAGCTTCTTACCCATATGCCAGTCAGATGTATGTAAAGCTCTATAACTCTTCATAAATGTCACATCATTTTTTTTAAAAGATTATAACAATTTATACATTATGTTATATTATAAAAATATAAGGGAAATATGCAACAAGAAAGATTAATAATAGTAGAATCACCTACAAAGGCAATAACAATAAAAAAATATCTTGATAATTCATTTCTAGTAGAAGCCTGTATAGGACATATAAGAGATTTACCAAATAGCGCTAAAGAAATACCTGAAGAATATAAAAAATTCGAATGGGCCGCTTTGTCTATAGATTATAAACATGACTTTAAGCCTCTTTATATAATTCCAAATAATAAAAGAATAGTAATTGAAAAGCTTAAAAAGCTTATAAAAGGAAAAAATGAAATATATCTTGCTACTGACCAAGACAGAGAGGGAGAAACAATTGCATTTCACCTAAAAGAAGTTTTAAAAATTAAAAATTACAAAAGAATGGTTTTTCATGAAATTACAAAAAGCGCAATAATTGACTCACTTAAAAATACAAGAAAAATTGATATGGATCTCGTTAATGCTGGAGAAACAAGAAGAATACTAGACAGACTTTATGGGTACACAATATCTCCCTTACTTTGGAAAAAAATTGCTTATGGTCTCTCAGCAGGTAGAGTGCAATCTGTTGGCCTTAAATTAATCATAGAAAAAGAAAAAACAAGAATAAATTTTAAGAAAGCTAACTATTACTCAATTTCAATTGAATGTAAACATAGCAAAAATGATATCCAAGTAAAAACAATAATAGACAAAATTGAAAATAAAAATGTAGCTGAAAGCAAAGATTTTATAAATGAAACAGGATTACTACAAAATTCTAATAAAACAATTTTAATAGATAAAACATTGATGGATAAACTTGTAAAGGAATTAAAACAAGCAAAAAAAATTGAGATAATCTCAATTGAAACAAAAGAAGTAAAACAAATTCCCCCTAGACCATTCATTACGTCATCACTTCAACAAGAAGTAAATAGGCGACTCAAAATAAGTACAAAACAAATTATGAGTTACGCACAAAAACTATATGAAAGTGGTTACATAACCTATATTAGGACAGACTCTTATAACATTGCAAAAAGTGCAAGGGAAAAAATTAAAACTATTATAAAAGAAAAATATGGAGAAAAATACTTAGAAATAAATGATCGAATATATTCTAAATCAAAAATGGCTCAAGATGCACACGAAGCTATAAGACCTTCTGAAATGTTTACTTCTCCTCAAAATATAAAAACAGAAAGCGAAACTGCCAGAGAAATATACAAGATCATATGGGATAGAACCATTGAATCAATGATGGCAAACTCGATAAAAGAAATTATTAAAATAACATTTAAATATAAAATATTAACTTTTAAATCAAATTTTACAAAAATAATTTTTGACGGATTTCTTAAAAACAGTAGAGAACCTTACGAAAACAGCACTATAGATTTTTCTCTAATTAAAGAAGGTGATAAATTTATAATACTAAATATAAAACCAGAAGAACATGAAACAAAACCTCCATTAAGATACACAGAAGCTACCCTTGTGCAAAAACTTGAAAAAGAAGGAATAGGACGTCCCTCCACTTATTCCACTATTATCTCAACACTTCTTGAAAGAGAATATGTATTTAAACAAAATAACACACTAATACCAACAATAAAAGGAGCTGCTGTTGTAAAGCTTTTAGAAAAATACTTTCCATTACTAATTGAAGTAAAGTTTACATCCCTAATGGAAGAAAACTTAGATAAAATCGCAGTAGGTAAATTAGACAAAATAAAATATTTAAGCCAATTCTATAATGGAGATAAAGGTCTTAAAAATACAGTAGATAAAATAGAGCCTATTATTAGTTCCGGAGAGTTTAGAACAGTTTATGAATATAAAAATAATAAAACATTTAACTATGCAATAAACATTGGTAAATTTGGACCTTATCTAATTTCTAATGGGAATAATTATTCTATAAACATTACAACTCCCTTAGAAAATCTGTATAAAGAAGAAGAAATAAAAAAAATAATAGAAGAGAAAGAAATACAACCTAACATACTAGGAATTGATCCTGAAACAGGACTTAATGTAGTATATAAAAACTCAAAATATGGAGGGCTTATCCAACTTGGAGAAGATATCCATGCTCCACAAGAATTCACAAAAACTGGAAAACTCAAAAAACCTAAAATAATTAAAGCTAAAAAGGTATCAACAAAAAACATAGAATATGAAAATATAAACTTAGATCTGGCGCTCAAGCTACTTTCACTTCCAAAAGTAATTGGAGAATATCCAAAAACCAATGAAAAAATAATTGCTACAACTGGCATTTTTGGAGATTATATTAAAACTGAAACTAACAGCATAATATGCCCTCTCAAAAAAGACATAAAAGCATATGAAATAACACTAGAAGAATCTATTAAACTTTTAGATGAAAAATTAGAAAAAAACGGAATTATTGTAAAATCAATACCCTTATCAAAAAATAAAGTTAGAAATAAAATTTACATTTACAAACAAAACAATAAGTTCTATGCTAAAATTAAGAGAAAAAAGGTTGATTTGCCCAATAACATTGATCTTAATCAAATAGATGCAACTTATGTTTTTGGGTTAATGTAAAGCTAAAACATGAACGATTTCGAGCTTCCTATTTATAAATACAAAGATGAACTAATTCTACTATTAAAGTCAAATAATGTTTTAATAGTAGAAAGTCCAACAGGAAGTGGGAAAACCACACAAATACCAAGAATAATATATGAAGCAGGCTTTGCAAAGCTTGGTAAAATTGGGGTAACACAACCAAGAAGAATAGCCACTGTATCAATAGCAGAATACATTGCCAAACACATTGGAGTAAATCTTGGAGAGGAAGTAGGCTATAAAATAAGATTTCAAGAGATCATAAGCTCTAAAACCAAAATTAAATTAATGACTGATGGTGTACTCTTACAAGAACTCAAAAAAGACACACTTCTTTATGAATATGATGTAATTATAATAGATGAGGCACATGAAAGAAGTTTAAACATAGATTTTATACTAGGCCTTATTAAGGATATTTTAAAAAAAAGAGATGATTTTAAAGTTATAATTTCATCTGCAACAATAAATACACAAATATTTTCAAAATATTTTAACAACGCACCAATACTTAATATAGAAACAATCACTTACCCTGTACAAATAATATATAATCCTCCCTTAATTAATACACCAAAGGGCATGATACTCAAAATAAAAGAAATAATTAGTAGCATAATTAAAAGTAAACAAGAAGGTGATATCCTTATATTCCTATCTGGAGAAAAGGAAATAAAAGAAACAATAAAAGAAATTAATAATTTAAATTTAAGGAAAGATTTAATTATTTTGCCTCTATATAGTCGAATGGCAAAAGAAGCACAAGAACAAATATTTATGCCAACACCTAAGAATAAAAGAAAAATAATAGTATCAACAAACATTGCAGAAACTTCAATTACAATTGAAAACATTAAAATAGTAATTGATAGCGGAAAAGTAAAAACAAATAGATTCCAGATGAAAACGCATACTTACTCATTGCAAGAGGTGCCAATCTCAAAAGCATCTGCAACTCAGAGAGCAGGAAGAGCAGGAAGACTTTCAAAGGGCACATGTTACAGATTATATAGAAGAGATGAATATCAACTAAGAGAGGATTATCAAAAAGAAGAAATATACAGGACAGATCTATCTGAAGTAATATTAAGAATGGCAGATATTGGAATTAAAAATTTCACAAAGTTTGACTTTATCTCAAAGCCTTCCATTAAATCTATTCAAACAGCAAGTGAAATACTAAAGTCTTTAGATGCAATAAATGACAAAAACGAACTTACAGAAATTGGGAAATACATGATCATATTTCCTTTAATACCAATACACTCAAGGGCTTTGGTTGAAGCAATGATTAACTACCAACAGGCAATATACCCAACTACAATTGGACTGTCTTTCCTCTCTACGAGTGGAGTTTTTTTGCTACCTCAAAACGAAGAAATAGAAGCTAGACAAGCTCATTTAAAATATAAAAACCCATTAGGAGATTTAATGGGTTTTATTAAAATATTTGAAGACTACAAAAAAGCTTTAAACAAAGAAGAATTTGCTAAAGAAAATTATTTAGACTTACAAGGACTTGAAGAGATTATTAATATACAAAAACAACTTGAAAATATTGTAAGTAGACTCAACATTCCAGTAATAAATAAACCTGAAATTGATAAGGAAGGTTATTTAAAATCTATAATGAGAGGCATGAGAGACTACATTTGCTTTAAAACTTCAAAAAATAAATATAAAACCATAAAAGCACAAAATATAGTAATACACCCTGGATCACTTATTAATATAGATTCTGTGAAATATTTTGTTGCAGGTGAAATAATAGAGACAACTAAAATATATGCCAGGTCAATTGGAGTACTCAAAAAAGAATGGATCAATGAAATTGAATTTGAAGAAAATAAAATAAAAAAACATATAAAAGAAAATAAAATTTTAAATAAAGATAACAAATCTACATTTAAAAAAACAAAAAAACCTTTACTAGAAAATGAAATCACTATTGGTGAAAAGAAATTCAATTTTAAAAATGAAAACAACATTCAATTTATAGATCTTACCTTAACAGAAGCTAAAAAATTAATTTTAAAGAGATTAACAAGTAAAGAAAATCAAGCAACTAAAAAAATTAACGTAAAATTAATACATAAAGATTTAGTAATATTTAAAAGTAAAAAATTAATAGAAATAATACGAATAGTATCTAATATGGGACTAGATTGGACACTTATAGAAAAGTATGAAAACAATAATATCAATATTAATGAAGTTAATAAGGTTAAAAACATCTTAGAATGCACTATGAATTTCGTCCAACATCCAAATAAAAAATCTGTACTCTTTTTATCGCTCAAAAGTGATTATTCTGATAACTTTTGGTTGAAACCTCAAAAGAGCTTTATAATAGCAATCGAAGAATCAATGAACAGCATAAAAAGTCTAATTGACAACCAAAAATATATTAATAAACTTTCTGCAATAAAACCCACAATAAATAAAGTTTATAAAAAATTAAACATTTTCTTCTAAAAACATAAAAAGATAAAAACCTAAAAAAGAAAATAAAATTAATGAAAGATATTTGTTATATAAGAACTTAAACATTTTAACTTATATTTGAATATTTCATATACACTTAACAATAAAATGATGCACGAAAAACACCTGAAGTAAAACCAACATCTAATACTCATTCCAATATCTCCAACAAGAAATTTTTGATTCAATTATTAAAGCTTTTGTTAGACTTAAAAATGCTTTGTCTCGCAAGACTCTAAGAATAGATGTAAACCCCCTAAATTAGTAAATAAATAATATTTAATAAAATTTTTGAAACTAATGGTAAATCATTTCAACTGAAAATAAAAGATCACAAGCATAATAAACCTTGGGAAGTATATTTAAAAACTTTAACCTATATAAAAAAATTTTAAAAATAAAAAATAAAAAGGATATATTTTAATTTCTCTTTCTTATTTCTATAAAAAAGTGTACATTATCTATAATAATTAGAATGAATAAAATTTTATCTAACATTTTCTTAGCTTTTTTATTATATAATCTCTTACTTCTTACAGCATAAACAAAGAAAAATTTGAAAAACTAAATAAACTATACATGCCATATGATTTAAACAATAATAATTTACTAAAAGAATTTGAAACAATAAATAAAATGAAAAATTTTAACTTAGAACTATATTAGTTACTCATGATCACATATCTAAGTAAAATAAAAAAATATGAAAAAGCTAATCTTTTCTTAAAAAAGATAAAAGAAACAAAAAATGAAATTTTACTGTTAAAACTTAGAATTAATAAAGATAAAATAATCCAAGAAGAAATTAATGAAATTTTAAAAAAATATAAAAAAATAAATATAAATATAATTTACCAGTTATATATCATTAAAAGAACAAAAAATAAAGAATTGTTTATTAAAATTAAAAATATAATTTTAAAAAATCCTAAAAGTATTTATTCTTGTAAAATAAAAAGAGATGAATAAACTATTTTTATATTTAACACTATCAAATATATTACTTATATTTTTATCTGCATCAGGATTTATCAGCTCAAAGGAAGATATATTTAAATATAAAATAATTCAAGGATCATTTAAAGAAAGTAATTATATCATTGCAAAGATTAAAAATAAAAATCTGAAATTCATAATTTCAAAGCCTATTTTCGATAAAAAAATAAACAATTATTACTTTGAAGGACAAACAACAAGTCAATTTTTAATCTCAAATGAAGTAGACTTAGCTATCAATACTAGCCCATATGAGATAAAAAACAACATGTTCTATCCTCGTGGGCTATATATATATGAGAAAAAAATAATATCCAATGTAAGAAAAAGTTATGGAGCAATTATAATTAAAAACAACCAAATAATATTAAATCCCGAGATAAATGAAATAAAAACTTCTGACTATGGTTTTAGTGGTTTCTTTCCCTTAATTCAAAACGGAAAGTATACTAAAAACTTTAAAGAAAATAAACATCCAAGAACAATAATAGGAACTGACCAAGGAAACACACACTTATATCTCATAACAATCGAAGGAAGAGGTATTAATAAAAGCAAAGGAATTTCTTTAAACGATGCAATAGAATTATCCTTAAAGTATGGAATTATTAATTCTATTAACCTAGACGGAGGTGGGTCAAGCACCCTAGTTGTAAAATTAAATAATATACCTCATAAACTTAATGCTACATCTAATCTCTTTGGGCAGGAAAGAATAATTCCATTCCACCTAGGAATAAAACTGCCTAATTAAGAAACTTCCAACCAATATTAATTCCAAATGTAATTTCAGTTGTTAAATAAGAAAAACTTCCAGAAGCAGAAGTCGGAGAAATAGAAAGCATCAACAAAGGCCTAATATAAAGTCCCTTAACTTCAGGAATAAAAAGGTCTGTAGCAAATCCTAAAGACAAAAAAAACAAATTTTGCTTCTCAAAGCTTAAATCAATTGTATATTTAATCCCAAGAAGAGGAAATAATACTCGAATATATTCTTTAAAAAGAATTGGATAAATCCCATACAACCCAATTCCAAAATATTTACCGTTATGTTCCGTTATAAAAGCATCCTTATAAGACATATCAAAAATAGCATAATTAGCATCAAAAAATAAATTCAAATTTATTCCATTATCTACCCTATTAGAACTTTGTGCAAATTTATCCATATTTTTTTTGCCAGTATAATTAGTAAATTGATAAGAAAATCCTCCACCAAAATACAATGGATACGAAAATAAATCACTAATACATAAACTAATACATAAAAACAACAATAAATATGCATACTTTTTCATTAATATTCCTTAAACTTTATAAAAATATTATATTATATATATGATGTGTATCAAGTAAGTTATACAAGAAATTATGAAAAGACAATTATTTTATTTAATATGCATAATATTTTTATCATGCATAAAAAGACAAGAAATCTCCTTAACAGAAATTTTTAATTTACCTAAGAGCAGTATTTTAGGCTTTTCAAAAAAAGTAGGCATAGTAATAAAAGATTATGCACTGTTAAATAACGAAATGAAAAAAAATAATATAAATTATGATTATTTAACGATCATTAGGAAAGATGAAATAGTAAAAATTGAAAAAATAATGCAATCAACAGAAAAATATGGACTTAAAGGCAATTGGATACTAGTAAATTACAAAGGAAAAAGAGGATACATCTTTAGCAAAGATATAAACATAATAGATAGCATAATAATTGAATAAAATAATCTAATCCAAATGCTAACTAGATAAACTACTAATAAACTAAATAAAACCTCAATTTATTTATTCTTCTTCTTGTGTCTATTCTTTCTTCTTTTCTTCTTTCTTTTATGTGTAGATATTTTCTTTAGTTTTCTTTTTCTTCCACAAGGCACGTCCTCATATCTCCTTATTAATCAAAAATTAAATTCAAAATGTTCTCTAAATCATCTTCAGGATGGAACCATAAAACATTAGGAATCTTACTAAAAAAAGTCATTTGTCTTTTTACATATAAAAATGAATTACTATTTATCAAATCTATTATATCATCTAATATGTAATAAGGTCTACTTTTCCATAATAAAAACTCACGATAACCTATACCCTTAAAAGCAGGAGTTGTCTCATTATATCCCTTTTCCAATAAACCTTTAATTTCCTCAAGTAACCCACACTTAATCATATTTTTAACTCTATCTATTATCCTAGACTTAATCTCCTCAAAAGATCTATTTAATCCAATAAGCAAAACATTTTCAAGCCCTTTTCCTTTTCCCAAAAATTGACTAATTGGAATACCTGTTTGATAGTAAACCTCAAGAGATCTTTTAATCCTATAAATATCATTTTTACTTATTTTCTCATACCTTTTAAGGTCTACACTTTTAAGTTTATTTAGCAAATAATCTTTCCCATTAATCTTTAAAAGATTATCTACATAAAGTCTTACTTCATCAGAAATGGCTGGAATACTAGGTAAACCATATTGTAAATGTTTAAAATAAAATGCAGATCCACCTACAAATATAGGAAGTTTAAATTGATCCTTTAAATCATTTATTATTTTTAATGCATTTTTATAAAAGATCCCAAGAGTATACTCCTTAGTCGGCTCTAAAAAATCTACTAAATGATGTTTTATATGGCTTCTTAATTGCATGCTAGGTTTACAAGAAGCAATGTCAAACTCCTTATAAACTTGAATAGAGTCAACATTAATCACTTCAGCTATATTTTGAGGAAAATTAAATAAAATATCACTTTTACCTACAGCCGTAGGTCCAAATATAAAAACAATCTTATCTCTCTTCAATTGAATATATAAATTTACCGGCTAAAATATCATTAAAAGCTTGCCCCACTACTTTTTCATCAGAAATAGCATGGTCTGCTAAAGAAATTTCAGCAATAATTTGCTCTGTTCGCTTTATGACCGCTGTAACAAGCTCGTAATAATTACCATTAAAATCTTGTATTTTTTTCAAAGGTATCTTCATCACCTAAAACTCCTTACTTTATTCATTTTATTTTATAATTAAATTCCTCTTCTCTATTTCATCTTTTATCAATTCAAAAACTCTATTTGCTGTCCTATCCGTTGTATCAATTATTAAATCAGCTACATCCATATAGTTGTCAACATCTATATTATAAGCAGACAAATATCTCTTTGAATCATTAGAATCCCTATTAAAAGTATTGTTTAGAATACTAGAATACATCCCACCTTCTCTACTGATAATTCTCTCTGCTCTAACTTCTAGTTTAGCATAAAGATATATTTTTAAATCTGCATTTTTTGAAAGCCAAATTGCAAGACGAGAAGCGAGAACTGTATCATCCTCTCTAGAAAATTCCAATAACTTATTATCAAGATATTTATCCCAATAATAATCATTTCTACCAATAATTTCATTTTTATAAAATAAATCAAAAGGTATTTGTTTTTCTCTAGCTATATCATGAAAAGTATAATTAATAAGTTTTAAACTATAATATTTTGCTAACATTTTACTAATAGTTGTATTTCCACAACCGCTCTTACTAGAAACAGCTATTCTCATTCAATATTCCTTACCTGCTCTCTTATTTTTTCCAAATTTAGCTTCATATTCAAAACTAAATTTCTAATATCAAGATCAATTGATTTATTACTCATTGTTGTAATTTCTCTGTGCATTTCCTGAGAAATAAATTCCAAAACTTTTCCACATATCTTACTTTCAAGGTTTTTATAAAAGTTATCTATATGTGAATATAGCCTAACTATCTCCTCATTAATATCTAGTCGAATTGACATTTTAGCAGCTTCCTCTGCAATATTGACATCACTAAAATCATCTATTAATTTTAATAAATTTTCCTTTAGAGTTAAAAAAAGTCTATCATTTATGTTGTTCTGAGATCTTTTTAAAAAGTTTAAATCATCCTGTATTAAAGCAAGAGTTGAAATGATATCTTTTTTTGTATGTTCTCCTTCAAAAATTCTACTCTTATCATAATGAAGCAAAACTTCTTCCAATACAATCTTAAAATAACTATAAATCATTCCTTGATTTTCAACGCCCTCATCAAAAATTAAAGCCCCTTTTAAAGATAAAAAATCACCAAGGCTCACTTCATCCTTAATCTTTAAATTACTATGAAGCAAACTATCTCTAAGACGAATCATAGCCTCAATATAGTTAGGATTTAAAGTAAAATCAATACTTGGAACTATTTCTTTATATCCCACAGTCAAAAAAACATTGCCTCTACTAATATATCTTGCAATAAGATTCCTTATTTCATATTCATACGCATATAAAACTTCAGGTAATCTAAACTTAAACTCTAAAAATTTACCATTATAAGATTTTAAATTAACACTAAACATATAATTTTCAATAATTTTTTCCAAATGAAAAAATCCAGTCATGCTTTTCATTAAAACTACCTTTATAAAAAATCATGTAAAATAAAATTATTTCCAGCCCCCATTGTAATAAACAAATCATTCTTTTTTAATAAATTCTTTATAAAATCAACAGAATCAAATATTTCTTTAAAAAAATAAACATTCGAATTTAAATCTTTAAGAGCCAAAAATAACTTATTAGAAAGCTCATCGGGATCAAAATTTTCTCTAACAGAGAGAGATATATTATGTAAAATTAATATATCAACACTACTTAAAGCTTTAACAAAATCACTAAAAAGAATTTTTGTTCTCGTATATGTATGAGGCATAAAATCTAAAATAACACGCCTACCTTTGTAAAAACTCTTAATTCCTAAAAGTGTATTTTCAATCTCCTTTGGATGATGCGCATAATCATCAAGATATATCACTCCATCTTTTTCTCTAATAAATTCTATTCTTCTTTTTATTCCCTTATATTCTCTAGCTATTATCTTTATTTTATCGTCAAAGTTAGTAATCAACTTCCCTTCTTTTTCTAAAGTTAATTTTAAAGCCAAAAGAGCAGATACAAAATTATAAACATTATGAAACAAAGGAGTTCTTAATCTAATATCAGAAATTCCTAAAAAATCAAATCTTAGAAAATCATCTATTACTTCAAGATTTTCAACTTTAAAATCAGACAAAGAATTAATACTAAAACTAAAAATTTTAATATCTTTTCTTATAATACTATCTTTAAGTTTAACCAAATTAGATTCATCAGAATTTATGATTAATATTCCATTATGCTTTAAATTATTAATATATTTTAAGAAAACAGATTCAACTGCTTTATAATTTGCAAAAAAATCAACATGTTCGTAATCAATATTAGTTAAAACAATAATATCAGGATAAAAATGCAAAAAATGATTTCTATATTCACAGGTCTCTGCAATAAATATGTTACTACTTCCAACAAGACTAGATTTACCTCCAAAATCCTTGACACTTCCTCCAAGTATCGAATTAGGACCAAGACCCAATTTATAAAACAATATGCTTAAAAATGTCGCTGTAGTTGTCTTTCCATGAGACCCTGCAACCCCAATGCTATAATATTTTTTTGATATTCCACCAAGAAATTCAGGATAAGATAGCACAGGAATTTTAAGCTCATAAGCCTCTTGTAAAACAAGCAGTTTATCTTTATCATATGCCGGTGAATATATCAAAATATCATATGACTTATCATGTTCCTTTAATGAAAAATCATAAATATTCTCATAATAAGTTATATGATTTCTATCAAGAAGATTATCAGTATAAAATTCAAAAGGAACATCAACTCCTTCTACCAAATATCCTTTAAATTTCAAAAAACAAGCAAGAGAACAAAGACCAGAACCTTTAATCCCTACAAAAAAAAATCTATTTAAATTAGAAAAATCAAGATTCATCTTTCTTTTCTTCCAAATCATTTTTATTTTCATAAAATTTATGTATGATAACATCAATAGTAGACATATTGATTACAGTATATTTTAATACATTAGCCATAATATAATTCCTAAGCATTTCTGCATTATCAAGCAAGTTATTCCCAAGTGGAATATCTAAGAAAAGCTTAAAAGAATAACTACCTTTATTTTTCTTAATCTTTAAATCATAAACAATATAATCTTTGTTATATTCAGATACACAATGCTCAATAATTTGCCGTACGGCACTTTTAGAAACAGACAAAACTCCTTCCCCATGAAAATGAGGTTTTACAATAGAACGAATATAATTTTTTTTCTTAGAAAAAAACCATTTACTTTTAAAAAAAACTCGAATTGAATCTAATAATAAATTTGGCTTTATAGAAGTTATTTCAAAAGCTGCTGCTGGCACTACATGTTCCCCCATTTGCCTTGAAATTCTAGCCTTTTCCATCTCCTGACTAGTAGAAATATCTGTTATGTAAATAATCTTGAAAGGGTTAGGCAAAAAAAGTCTACTTACTATTTTATCTATCATACGAAGGCTTGTTCCTAATATCAGTATTTTACTGAAATCTTCCTTACGAAGAGCTTCAATAATTTCATTCCTATGAATATCATCCTCAAAAACAGAACGCCTTATTGCATCAAACACATTATCCTCAAATTTAGCAGAAGTACCTGCAATAATTCTCATATTTTTTATTAAAACACCATCATCTATTATTAAAGGAATAGCATATTTATCTGCTATTAAGTGAGATCTAAAACTTTTCCCAGTACCAGCTGCACCTACCAAAACATAAACCTTAGTCCTAACAAATTTATGCTTAATAGCAACTGAAATATCTTTAATAGTATTTAAAATATTATTAAACATGAATTTACTAAATAAATTCTTTAAGATCATATTCACCAAAAATATTACTTATCTGTTTTAAAAAATCTAAACTAGGTTCAACAAAAAATTCATTTCTTAAAAATAACGACTCTCTAAATTTTACCAAAAAAGAATGTAAAAAGTAATTAGATTTTTTAAACTTAGAATGATATTTCTTATCGTTAACTAAAGCATGTTTATTAAAAGCACATTGTGCCCTTATCTGATGTGTAAACCCTGTTTCTATTGAAATCTCAGCAAGAGTATAAAATTCAGAAATTAATATTGGCTTAACATAAGTTATGGAATTAAATTTATTTGTATCCTCAAGTATAAAAGTTTTTCTTGAAATTTTATCTCTATACAAAAAATTTATATAAGTCACAGGGTTTTTAATCTCACCTTCTAGTAAAGCTATATACTTTTTAGTAACAATACCACTACTAAACGCCCTACTTAAAATCCTTGCAGAATCTATATTTTTTGCAAAAATAACAAGTCCAGAAGTATTTCTATCAAGTCTATGCACAGCTGAAGGCTTAAAACTAAGAGACTTAAGATTTTTATTTAAAAGATAAGAATTAACTAAAGAATCAAGTGAATTATCCCCATGAACTAAAATTCCTCTCTGTTTATTAATTACAAGTAAATCTTCATCCTCATAAACTATCATTCCCCTAACATCTCTTGCTATTTCATTCTCCTTTATCTTGCTTATTTTAAAGTTAAAATTTACATTCATCAAAGACTTATATAAATAAATTTCATCACCTTGAGAAACTCTATAATAAAAAGGAACCTTTGTTTTATTTAAAAAAATATCTCCATTCCTAATGTGTTTCATTATTTTAGATTTAGGAAACCTTAAAAACTTTATTAATACTGAATCTAATCTCTTCCCATCATCATTCTTAAGTACATTAATAATACTATACTTGTTAGCATTTAAAGATATCATACTATTAAATTTTACTACATTGTCTACATGTAAAATTCACTATCAAAAATGAAAAAACAGAAATAAAAATAGAAGGAACAACAGGATGACAAGAATAAATATCAATTTCATAAAAAATTATAGTTAAATAACTTAAAAGCCCAAAAAACTGAGAAACAAAAGCTGATATTTTGCTTACATATTTAAAATAGAGTCCAAAAATAATAATAGAAAAAAATGCAACTTCCAAAGCTCCGATCGCAAAAATATTTATAAAAAGCAAAAAATCAGGTGGATTTAAAGAAAATAAAATTATTATTAAGATAAAACAAATATTAGAAATCATAGTAATTACATTAATTCCAACCTTATCTCCTATATCTTTCTTTAACTCCAATATTACCTTTATCCAAATTGATATCATTAAAAGAAAGCTTGAATCTATTGTAGACATTATTGACGATAAAAGTCCTATAAAAAATAAAAGAAAAACGCCAGGACTTAATGCTTCCAAGGCTATGTACACAATAACTTTATCATTTGGTTCAAAATTAGGAAAAATAACAAGAGAAAAAAAACCTACTAAATGCATGACAATAACCAAAAATCCTATTACAAAAGTAGCAATAGGAAGAGCTAATCTAATAACTCTCTTATCTTTGAATGCTATAAAGTTATTAACAAATTGTGGAAACCCTAACATTCCAACTCCTATCAATATCCAAAAAGAAATTATATATCCAATATTTAAATCTGAATTTGATGGTAAGAGTAAATTACTATCAAGATTCAAAATTGCCTTCTTAAAGATATTATCAATTCCTCCTCCCAAATCAACTAATCTCAAAAACAGAAAGACAGAAGCTACAATCATTAAAATTCCTTGAATTAAATCCATATAAGACAATATCTTAAATCCTCCTATACAAACATATAAAAAAATAAACAAAGAGAAAAAAATAAGAGAATCATGATAATCAACTTTAAAAACCCCCTCTAAAAGTTTAGCTCCTCCCATAAGTTGAGCTGAAATTAAGAATAAAGAAAAAAAAATTATTACAAAACTACTAAAAAGTGCCAAAGAATTACTAAAGTATCTATGCCTAATATAGTCAATAATATTTATTGCATTAATTTTTTTAGATTCTGCATTCAACCTCTCCCCAACAATAATAAATGCAATCATACTAGTAGGAATTTGAATAACTGCTAAAAAGATAAAAGGCATTCCATACTTATAAACAGCTGAAGGTCCTGAAATAAAACTACTAGCGCTAATATAACTAGAAGCAATAACTAGCGCCATTACAAAAAAATTTATTCCTTGATTTGCAAGAAAATAACTACGAATAAATAAAATTCCTTCTTTTTTTCTCTTAGAATAAATATTAAAAACACAATATAGAGTTAAAAAGATAAAAAGTAAAAAAAAACCTCTAATCATCCTTTAAAAAATACACAAAAATACAAACAAATAAAAAACTTAAAATAGGGAAAAAGATACATGATAACAAAAACCAAATAGGAATATTAAATACTACAATAGAAAAGATAGAAAAATAAAATGACAAAATCCACCAAAGAAACAGAAATAAATATATTAAACTTGAAAAAAATACTTTATTTCTCATATAAAATCCTATTTAAAATATTAGATACAATTATATAATATATGTGTGAAGTCAACATGAATACAAAAAAAAACATACTAATAGGAGTCTGCGGTGGTATTGCAGCATATAAATCAGTCTATATTATCTCAAGCCTAATCAAGATGAAACATAATGTTAAAGTCATAATGACAAGAAATGCAACTAAATTCATTACTCCACTTACACTAGAAACTGTTTCGAAAAATAGAGTAGTTTACAGCCTATGGAATACAAGACATGAAAAAATATCACATATTAATCTAGCTAAATGGGCAGATCTAATATTAATTATACCAGCTACCTACAATATTATTTCCAAAATAGCAACAGGCATTGCCGATGATGCTTTAAGTACAACAATATCTGCAAGTACTGCTCCCACTTATTTTGCAGTAGCAATGAATAATATAATGTATGAAAATCCTATCTTAAAAGAAAATATTCAAAAATTAAAAAAATATAATTATAAATTCATTGAACCTGATGAAGGATATTTAGCATGTTCTTTAAATGCCATTGGACGCCTTAGAAATGAAAATGATATTCTAAAAATAATATTAAACGAATTAAAAGCAAAATTGCCATTACAACACAAAAAAATACTAATAACAGCTTCTAGAACCGAAGAAATATTAGACCCAATTCGCTACTTTTCAAATAAATCAACAGGGAAAATGGGTTTTAATTTAGGAATTGAAGCAAAAAATCTAGGGGCTAATGTAACGATCATTACAGGACCTAGCAATGAAAGAATACCTGATGGAATAAATATTATTAAAGTAAAAGCAGCAAAAGAAATGTATGAACAAACAACAAAAATATATAAAGATTTCGATATAATTATTGGAACGGCTGCTGTTGCCGATTTTAGGCCTGAAAAAATTTATACAAACAAAATAAAAAAAAATGAATTTGAAAATCTTAATATTAAGTTCATAAAAAATCCAGATATAATAAAATATATAGGTAAAAATAAAATTAAAAACCAAATTATTATTGGATTTTGCGCCCAAGAGTCTGAAAAGCTATTATATGAAGCTAAAGAAAAACTTAAAACTAAAAATTTAGATTATATTATTGCAAACGATTTAAAATATTTCGGATCAAACTTAAATAAAATTTATATAATAGACAAAAAAAATAATATTCAAAAATTTCCCGAAATGTCAAAAAAAGAAATAGCAAAAGAGATTTTAAAAATCTTATATTAATAATTTTTTAATAGCTTTTTTAAATATTCTGAAGTTGTTATCCTCTTTATCTCTTTAAGTCTATTTTCTAATGCAGAAGACTTATTATAAACAGCTCCCTTAATTGCAAGATTCCTTAAGTCGATATTTTTGCTATTAATAATCTTAGAATAAAAATCATCAAAATTACCCTTTCTAGCCGCAAGAAGCACAGCAATATCTGATAAAAGTTTTGAAGGTTTATTAATGTTTTCTTTTTTTAAAAGTTCTAACGCAATTAAAAATGCAAAGTCCACATTTTTATCTAAAAGATAATTAAACATAGTAAATTTAAAATTATTTTCAACAGTAGGCTCTATTATTATGTTTTTTATATCTTCATAACCAGATCCCATATCAACTAAAGCCTTACCAGATGCTTCTCTAACCTTAAAAGAAGGATCACTCTTAACCTTATATACTAAAGCTTCTCTTGCAGAAATATCACCATGTCCTTTAATAGCATTAACGGCTCTAATTCTAAGTGTTTCATCAGAATCTCTCAAAAAATCTTGTAAAACTTCTTTTGATTTCAAAGATACATCTCTTGAAAGTGCTTCAATAATGGCAAACTTAATATTAGAATTATTATTATTATTTTGAAGATAAAATTCGACATTTTCTGTTATTTTTTCAGGTGCAAGATATGACAATGCTTTTATTGCAGAAGCTTTAATTGTTGGATTTTCATAATTATCCATAGAAATCTCATAAATTTTATTCCCATATTCAAAAGCATTAGATTTGCCAAGAGCAACAAGTATTGCAGCTCTAACCATATCATTTCCACTATATTTATCATAAATATCAATCATATTTTTTGAATATTCAATAGCAGAAATTTCACCAAGATAATAGGCAGCTGTAGCCACAATATTTCCTTCCTTATTCTCAAGAATATCAATAAGAACTCTCTTTAAATCATCCTTGTTGCCAAGTTCTTTAAGATATAAAATCGCTCTATTAATTAAACTATTAGGATATCTTTTACTTTCATAAGTATCAAGAATAGAATTAGCAACATCAATGCCACCACCGTACTTAAGAGATAAAAATAAATCAAGAATAGCTCCTTTAAGTTCAATATTAAAAGTCTTATGTAGTCTCTTCTCAAGTAAAGAATTATATTCGCCATCTCTAGATCTCTTAAGACTCTTGACAATCTCAATCACTTGATTATCAAGTCCATAAGAAATAGTATTACGTACTTGATTAACATATAAGTTAATATCTTTAGTGCTAGAACCTCTAGCATAACTATTGCCAAACATACTTCCTATATTTTCAGTAGCATCAATATCAAACTCAGGTGAATTAGGATCTAAAGGATCTGTTGGCAACACTGGAGCTTTAACAGCAAAAATATTAAGCGCAATAAAAAATATAAGAATAAATAATAAACACTTCATACAATCTCCCTATTAACAAATTTTAAAAACTTATTAATTCCAAGCAAATAATAGCATACCACTAAAACAAAAAAACTAATCGTGCCTGCTAAAATTAATAAATAAAAATTATTAAAACTAAATCCCATATTCCACTTAAAATCTTTAAAAGCCATATAAACTAAATACAAAGGAACAAGAGAAACACCTGCCTTTACAAAAGCCACAGCAGACTTAGCAATTTCAAGCCTTATGCCACTCTTTAACCCAACAAAATAAAAAATAATCACACAAATAATAAAAGAAATTGATTGTGCAATAGGCAAAATATCTACCTTAAAAAAGCCAATACCAAAAACTGATATAAAAATATCAATAAAAGAAAAAAGAAGATTAAAGTAAAAAGGAGTTTTTGAATCACGAATAGAAAAACAATATTTCTGAAAAAATCCAAAAATAGAAGAAAATGTTAATCCAACTAAAAAATACTGCAACACACTAACTGTTCTCTCCGTGTCATATATTGAAAATTTACCTCCTGTAAGCAGTAAGTTTAAAATAGGTCTAGCCCATATATACATTAAAAATGATATAGGAACTAAAAGCAAAATCAAAATCTCTATTCCCTGATTTAAAATATCATTTAACTTTTTCCTATTTCCCAAAGAAGCATATTTTGTCATTTTAGGAAAAATAACTGTGGAAATAGAGACATAAAAAATGCCAACAGGAAGTTGATAATAAAAAATTGCATTACTCAAAACAGAAACACTTCCAACCTCTAGTGTTGATGCTAAAGCAAATGAAATTTGCTGAGTAGTTATAGAAAGTAAAGCCGACAAAATCATATGCGACCAACTTTTCAAAAATCTCAAAAATGCAAAATTACTAAAGCTAAAAACTGGTACATATGTAAATCCAATAAAAATACAACTTATTAAATGTACTAAAAATTGAAATATACCACCAATAAGCACTCCAACAATGGCACTATATATTCCATATTTTTCATAAAACAACAATATATTCAATATAATACTAAGAGAGAATATAACAGGAGATACAGATGGAACGAAAAAAACTCTATATGAATTCAGAACTGCAGCAAATATTGATGTCAAGCTTATAAGCAATATATAGATTATTAAGTAATTAAACATATAACTAGATAACTCTAAATCACTACTTCTGTAGGAAGATACAAAATATATAATCTGTCTTGAAAAAATAATCATAATTAAAATAATAAAACTAACACTTATAATATTAAAAGTAGCAACACTTCTAAAAAAAGAAATAGCATGCTTATTAGATTTATTTCTCTCATGAGTAAATTCAGGAATAAAAGCCGAAGTCATTGCCCCTTCTGAAAGAATCTTTCTCAAATTATTCGGAATATTGAAAACATAATTAAAAATATCTGCTTCAAGGTTTGCACCAAAATAGTAAGAAAATATTTTTATTTTCACAAAGCCCATTATTCTTGATAAGAATATAGAAATCATAACGATGATGGTTGACAAAATATCTTTATTCATAAAAATTACCTTCATTATATTTTTTTAAATAAATTTTTCTGAATCTTGCAAATTCATCATTTATAATTGCATTTCTAGCTTTATCAATAAGCCTAAACATATAATGTATATTATGTTCACTAGCCAACATTATTCCAAGAGTTTCTTTTGATTTTATTAAATGTTTTAAATATCCTCTTGAATATCTCTTACATAAAGTACACACGCAATTTTTTTCAATAGGAGAATCATCATTACTAAATTCGAATCTCTTAATTCTCAATATCCCATTATCAGTTAAAAGGGAACCATGTCTAGCAATTCTTGCAGGATTTACACAATCAAAAATATCAATGCCATAATATATTGCATCCAATATATATTGAGGTGTGCCAATACCCATTACATACTTTGGCTTATCTTTAGGTATTAAGAAAGAATTATATTCAAGAATTTCTAAATATTTATCTCTTGGCTCTCCAACAGAAATTCCACCTATTGCAATACCCGGACTATTTAATTCTAAAATTTCTTCTGTGCTCTTTTTTCTTAAGTCTTTAAAAAAATTACCCTGTGTTATTAAAAATAAAAGACCATCATACCCTTCTTTTCTATTCTTATAAGCATTATATGTGCGACGAGCCCATAAAGTTGTAATATTTGTATACAAATTTGCCTTACTGTAATCAATACCATAAGAACTACAAATATCAAGTGCCATAATGATATCACTTTCAAAAGTTTCTTGCATCTTAAATACACTCTCAGGTGTAAAATAATGCCTAGAACCATCAATATGAGATTGAAAATGCAAACCCTCAGTCTCAATTTTTCGAAGTTTAGCTAAAGAAAAAACTTGAAATCCACCAGAATCTGTTAAAAAATTTTTATTCCAAGTTGTAAATTTATGCAAACTTCCATATTTCTTGATTGTAGCAATTCCAGGTCTTAAATAAAGATGATAAGTATTTGCAAGCATTAAATTACATCCTATCTTTTCAAGAACATCATGCTTTAAAGCTTTCATTACACCCAAAGTCCCAACAGGCATAAAACAAGGGGTATTTACCTCCCCATGAGGAAGATTAAGAATTCCAAGTCTAGCATTAGAGCTATTATCATTTTTAGTAATATTAAACATAAATTTATAAAACCTACTATTTAAAAACAAACTTATAAATAACAAAATTAATAATAAGAAACAATACAGTAGTAAATGAACTCGCAACCGTTATGGGCAAATAACCAAGATCAGCTAAAAAATTAAAAATTACAATTGAAATAACATATACAACTGCAAATGCAATGCTATTTAACAAACTAAGTATAAAGATATTTTTTCTTAAAACAAGACTTATAAAACCAACAGTAAAACTCAAAAGTATTAATCTAAATGAAAAAAATATTCTGTTTAAAAAATCAAATAAAGCCTCGGAATAATCTAAATTTTCTGCTTTAAGAGATCTAATCCAGCCAATAAGTTTTGAGAAATTCAATGTCTTTGAAGATAACATAACTATTTTAACATATTCAGGCTCTAGATTAATAATCCCTTTACCATCAAGAATCTCATAAAAATTTTCTACAACCTCTTTCCCAACCTTAGAAAATTCTCTTACACCATAAAGATTCCACTTATTATCAAACCACTTAGCCTTACTAACATCATATCTTTTATTAAAAACATCATTACCATCTCTTAAAATAATTATTAAATTATAAATAGTATCATCATCTATGTTGTAATATCTAATATTGTATATTTCTCGTGCATAATTTCTAATTATTACAGACCTATCACTAGATCCTTTCTCCATACTATTTTTAAGAAAAGCATCTCTTTCTGCAGCAGTATCTATTACTAAATAATTATCAAAAAAAAAGAGAGCTATTGATATCACAATACTAGTTATAATTATTGGCCTTAATATTCTAGAAAGAGAAATTCCACAACTAAAAAGTCCTATTATTTCATTTCTCATAGAAAGATTTCCAATAAGATTAGAAACAGCAAAAAGAAAAGATAAAGCTACACCATCTGAAAAAGATTTCGGTAAATATAAATAATAAACATAAATAATATCATTAACACTAAGCTTATTTTCAAGATAACTTATAAGATTTACAAATAAATCCCCAAGTATGATCAATATCATGAAAAGAAAATTCATAAATAGAAAAGTTAACGTTATATTTTTTACAAAAAGTTTATCTACTCTCATTTTTTTAAAAGTCTTAAAAAAAGTATCACTCCAGCAAATATTAATAATATATTTGGTAAAACAGCAACAAAAAAAGGATTAGGAGCATTCTGCACAGTATACACCTTACCACCAATAAACATTACCCAATAAAAAACACAAATTAAAATTGAAATTACAAGTTCAAGAATAATAGAATATTTTTTATTTGAATACATACCCATGCCAAAAGCTAAAAAAATAAAAAATAAAACAGATAATGGTAGACTAATTTTTTGATAAAGTTCCAAGGAAAAAAGAGCATAATTTTTCTTAGCTGTAATATCTTCATAAGAACCATAATTTAAATTTAAATTATACATATAGTCCAAATTTTCAAGAATAGACATCTCGTCTAATAAATTGCTCTTATCATACAAATAATTTAAATAACTACTTGAAAAATTTAAATTCAAAAAATCTTCTTCCAAATCATTTTGTACATTTAAATCTTCAATTAACTTGGCTTGATTATCAACAAGCTTAATAACATCTCTTATACTCATCTGAGAAGGAGTTACATAATTTAATAAAAATCCATCATTAAAAGTAACCTGATCAATTGAATATTTCATTCTATCTGCATAAAAGTAGTCATAAAATCCACTCTCATCTTCTGTTAAAGCAATTGACAATACATCATTTAAAATAAAATATACCTGATAATTTTCTTTTTTGATATTAAGCTTTTTGGCCACAAATACCCTATCATAACCCTTAATTCTAGTATTATCAAAAAAAGTAACATTCTTATATCCTGTCTCTAGTTTTTCCCCAGTTACAAATATTAAATCTCCATATTGTTTACTTGAATAAGGTTTTAATATCAAATGAGGTACTTCCTCCTTTATTTCATTAAATATCTTTAATCTACCAATAGACCCAAGAGGAAGTAAAAAATCATTTGAAATAAAAGAAATGAATGCAATAACTACTCCCAATTTTAAAAAAGGAAATAATAAATCTAAAATAGATATTCCAATTGATCTAAAAGCTAATATTTCATTATTAAGCTTAAATCTATATACAGTAAGTACAACTGAAATTAAAGCTGCAAAAGGAGGAGATAACGCAATTACCATAGGAAGAGAATATATAACAAAAATAAAAGCCTTAAAAAAAGGAACATAATTTTGAAGAAGTATCCTCATAAAAAAAAGTATTTGATTTATGAAAAATACAAAGAAAAAAAATAAAAAAGTAATTAAAAAATACTTAAAAAATTCAGAAATTATGTAAGATTCATAATTGTTTTTTAATACTTTCATCTACAAAAACCAAACCATTATTGAGAGTACCAAGTATTATATAGTTATTGAAACTTAAAACTTTAACTAAATTTAAATTTAGAAGCCCATCATAAGGCCCTAGATAATCCCAGCTATTATTTATAGTATTGTAAATTAATAAACCATACTCAAAAGTAGCAAACAACAATTTATTCCCTCTAACCTCCATGTCAAGAAAATATTCAATACTAAAATCATTGCCCACCTTATATTTTATATATGTCTCATCTTCTAAATTTAATCTAAAAAGTCCACCTCCATAAGTTCCTACATAATAATAATTATTATATCTCTTTATAAAATTAATATTTTTCTCACTTTTTTCCTTGCTAAAAAAGTTCAAATGTTTAATGTCTCTAAAATCATCAAGATTAATGGTATAAATACTACTGTCCATTGTTCCTACAAATAATATATTTTTCTCTTTATCTAAGTATACTGATGAGATTTTATTAGACCCAAGTTTTATATGAATCCAATTATCTAAATCAGAATAAAACCATAATCCAGATTCAAGAGTACCAATAAATATTCCATCTTTAACACCTATTAAAGTCTGTATATTGCCTAATTTAACTCTTAAAGGAACATTAACTTGTTTAACAAAACCTTCAAAATCGTCAACGTAATAGAGAACATTATTACCTCCAATGTATACAGCTCCTTTATATTCCGCAAACCCTCTAAGTCCATTTAATTCAATACTCTTTTTATCTTTAATATAAATTCTATAATTATTATTTTTAACATTATATCTTAAAAGACCGCCAAATATATTTGAAACAAAAACATTATTTCCCAAAATAAACATATCAAAAACACTATTATCTATAAACCCTAAAGCTTCTAAATTTAGATAATTTACTCCAAACTTATTATTCAAGAAATTATAAATTCCCCTATCATAATCCAAAATAATAGAAGATTCATCAATATCTCTTAGTGCAGAGATCGCCCCCATCCTGTCTTTAGCAAAATACTTTAATTCAGAAACTCTAAGACTAGCATGAGAATATTTATAATATCTCAAAAAACAATCAAAATTATATTCTGAAAGACTGTATTCGCCTTTATTATAATTTAAATAACCTAAAAACAAATTAGCCTTAGAAAGCAACTCTCTACTATAACTTTTTTCATTTGTCAATATTTTATTTAAATAAAAATTAGTCATTCCAAAATCTTTTTTTGCATAACTTTCCCTAGCACTAATAAAATAAAAATTATCTTCTTTTAAAAAAGCGTCACTTAAAAAAAAAGATTCATCATCTTGAAGCCCCAATAAATGCCCTCTTCCTTCATTGCCTATTTCTCCTTCATCGTAAGTTTTCTCTTCTTTAAAAGAACTAAAAGGCAAACTAAAATCCTCTTCAGTAATACTAAGACACGAAAATAATAGAAATAAATTTAAAAAAATAAGCCTATTTATATAAACAATTTTTAATATAAATTTCATAAATTCCTATCAATCTCTTTAATCTCTAACGAATTCTAATTCAATCTTGCCAAATTTATCTATATCAATTATCTTAACTTTAACTATTTGTCCTTCCTCTAATCTTGGAGGACGAATACTACCCATCTCTCTTCTGCTATTATTTCCATACCTAGCAATTCTACTACCACTATATCTATCGTCTCTAGGCCTTAAACGAGTACTTAAAAATCCTTCCTTTGTAGGAGTAAGCTCAATGAAAGCTCCAAAACTGTTAATCTTTTTAACAACTCCTTTATAAATTTCTCCTACCTTGGGTTCTCTGACAATGCTCTCAATTCTCTCTTTTGCCTTTTGCATCTTTAAACTATCAGCCCCAAAAAGAGTAATTCTTCCATCCTGCTCAATTTGCACTCTAACTTCAAATTCATCTGTAATTGCTTTAACCGTCTTACCAGTAGACCCAATAACAAGAGAAATTTTATCAACATCAATTTGTAATTGAATAATCTTAGGAGCATTAACAGATATATCTACTCTTGACTTTGAAATTACAGAATCCATAATAGACAGAATATGCATTCTTCCTACTCTAGCTTGCTCAAGAGCATCCTTCATCAACTGCTTTGTAACATTTAAAATCTTAATGTCCATCTGAAAACCAGTGATTCCTTTTTTAGTTCCTGCAACCTTAAAGTCCATATCACCCAAATGATCTTCTTCTCCTAAAATATCACTTAGAATAACATATTCATCACCATTACTAATAAGTCCCATGGCAATCCCTGCGACCTGCTCCTTAACAGGCACACCAGCTGCCATTAAAGACATACTACCAGAGCATACTGTAGCCATTGATGAAGATCCATTTGATTCCAATACTTCAGATACTACCCTAATAGTATAAGGAAAGTCATCTTTTTTAGGTAACACAGCTTCCAAAGATCTTTGAGCCAAATGCCCATGTCCAATCTCACGCCTTCCGGTCATAAGCCTACCTGTCTCTCCAACAGAAAAAGGAGGAAAATTATAATGAAGCATAAAATTAAGACGCTTGTCCCCATCAATATCATCCATTATCTGTTCATCAATACTTGTCCCCAAAGTAGTTACAGCTAAAGTCTGAGTCTCACCCCTAGTAAAAAGAGCAGAGCCATGCGTTCTATTCAAAAGATCAATTTCTATAAAAATATTTCTTATATCTTTAGAAGTACGACCATCTGTCCTAAGATTCTTTTCAAGAATTGATTTTCTAACAATTTCTTGTTCAAAATCATCAAAAGCTTTAACAAAAAGCTTTTCATTATCATCATTTATTTTATCAAGAGAAGAAAAATGTTCATAGGCCTTTTTCTTTACTAACTTTATAGCTTTATCTCTATTAAGCTTGCCTGTAACAAAACAAGCCTCCTTAAGTTCAGAATAAATTAAGTCCTTAAGTTCATTTTTAAATTCAAATATTCTTTCCTCATAAGCAAGTGGTAACTTTTCTTTATACCCAACAATAGATACAAACTCTTTTTGCATATCGCATAACTGCTTAATATATTCATGTGCTTTATCTATTGCAACAAGCAATATTTCTTCACTAACTTCACTAGCACCACCCTCAACCATAGTAATCCCATCTAAACTCCCTGCAACAACAATATCAAGAGAAGATTCCTGAATCTCATCAAAAGAAGGATTAACTATAAACTCATCATTTAAATATGCCACCCTAACAGCTGCAATAGGGCCATTAAATGGAATATCTGATAAAAAAACTGCCGTAAAAGCAGCATTCATACCAACAATATCAGGAGGATTCATTTGATCCGTAGATAGAGTTGTTGGAACAACTTGGATTTCTCTACCAAACCTCTTATCAAAAAGAGGCCTCATGGGCCTGTCTATTAGCCTAGAAACTAGCACTTCTTTATCCTTAGGCTTACTTTCTCTTTTAATAAATCCACCTGGAATTTTTCCAGCAGCATAATATTTTTCATTATATTCAACCGAAAGAGGAATAAAATCTAAATCTTCACGAACTAAATCTGAACAACAAACTGTAGCAAGAACAGTAGAGCCCCCATAAGTAGCAAGAACTGATCCATTTGCTTGTTTAGCTAATAATCCTGTTTCTAAAATTAATTCTTCTCTTCCTATTTTCAACCTCAAAACTTTTTTCAAAATTAACCCCTCATTACTTTCTAAGTCCAAGTTTAACTATTAAAGTTCTGTAAGCTTCCAAATTTTTACTCTGATAATATCTCAACAAACTCCTTCTCTGTCCAACCAACTTCAATAAACCTCTTTTTGAGCTATGATCTTTCTTATTTATTTTTAAATGTTCTGTTAAATATTTTATTCTATCCGTTATTAAAGCTACCTGAACTTCAACAGAACCTGTATCATTTGCACTCTTGCCAAACTCTGAAACTATTCTTTGCTTCTGTTCCTTGCTAATCATACTTGACTCCTATTACCATCATAGCAAAGTCTAAAACCATTTGCCATAATTAAAATCTCACACTAAATTATAATATTTTTTTATGAAAATAACAAAAATAAACTAAGAACCTTTCTTATTCAATAAATTATGTTCATAAGCTATTAAAAGATAATAACATATTTATACTTATTTAAACCAAGACCACATACAATTGCTAACATCTCTTCATCTTTAGTCTTAAGTATTTTAAATTCATTTAAACTTATAAAAATATCAATGTAAACACCATTCTTAACAAATCTAATCATTTTAAAATCAATATAAATTACACCAAAAAAACCTAAAGATTCTATACTTATCAAAGAATTATCATTTAAATCTTCACAAAAACAAGCATTATCCAATCTAAAATCTCCAACCTTAATTCTTTCAAGGCTTTTAACATAAGCACATGAACCCAAAGATAAGGCTAAATCTCTTGCTATACTCCTAATATAAGTTCCTTTAGAACAATTTATTTTCAGTTTTAAAATATGAGAATTAGTATCATAGCTTAAGACTTCTAGGTTATATATATTAACTTTTCTAGGTTGAAGTTCAAAAGACTCCCCTTTAAGTGCTAATTTATATGCTCTCTTTCCATTAATATGCAATGAAGAAAATTTAGGAGGAATTTGATAAATTTCACCCTTAAAAGACTCAAATACAAGATTTAATTCTTCTAAACTTGGAATGTAATCTCCTCTTTTTATTATATTACCATTAGGATCAAGAGTATCAGTTTCAATTCCAAACTCAAACTCTGCTATATATTCTTTATCCAAATATGTAATATAATTTGAAAGACTAGTATATTTTCCAACAAGAACAACCAAAAGCCCACTAGCAAACTTATCAAGAGATCCTGTATGTCCAATTCGCCTTCTAGCAAAATATTTCTTTAAAGGAAATAGAGCATTAAAAGAAGTTACTCCACTCCTTTTTCTTAATAAAATAATTCCATCCATTAAATATGTTAATTTTTATTAATATTTAAATTTTCAATTATTTTATTAACATAAAAAGCCTTAGAGATAGTATCATCTCTTAAAAAATTTAATTTCGGAGTATTTCTAACTTTAATTCTCTTTACAATCTCTCCTTGAATAAAACCCTTAGCACTATTCAATGCCTTAATAGCATTATCAAGAGATGCACCTTCCTTAATAGATCCAACAAAAACCTTAGTATTTATTAAATCATTTGAAACTTCAACTCGCACAACAGTTAAAAATGCATGTACTCTAGGATCTTTAATTCCCTTTGTTATTATTAAGTTACCGATCTCTTGAACCAACAAACTTTCAAGCTTTGTTTTTCTAATTTCTTTTTCCATATCTATAATCATGAAACAAATATTTAAGACCCAAAGCGTCTCTTTACCTTCTTAATCTCAAATGCTTCAATGATATCTCCTTCTTTAATATTAAAATAATTATCAATTATAATTCCACATTCATACTGTGCGCTAACTTCTTTAACGTCTTCTTTAAACCTCTTAAGGGAAGAAATCTTTCCAGAATGTATCTGGAACCCTTCTCTCATAACATTAGTGATAGCATCTCTCTTTATTGATCCCTGTGAAACATAACATCCAGCCACTATCCCAACCTTAGGAACACTAATAACAGCTCGAACTTCAGCAAACCCAATAAATTTTTGCTCAATATCCGGCTCAAGCATGCCTTCAAGCACAGACTTAATATCATTGATTGCATCATAAATTATATTATATTTTCTAATTTCAACTTTTTCTTGGTCAGCCAACATCTGTGCTTTTGCTGTAGGTCTTACATGAAATCCAATGATAATAGCATCACTTGCTGCTGCAAAGCTAATGTCTGTTTCTGTTATTGCACCAGCTGATGAATGTATAATTTTTACCCTAAGTTCATTATTAGTCAACTTCTCAAGAGAATGCTTTAAAGCCTCAACAGACCCTTGTACATCTGCCTTTAAAATTATCTTAAGCTCTCTCAATTCTCCATCTTTAATCGAATCATAAAAATTTGATATAGTAATTTTCTTAACATTTTTAGCATTTTCATATTTTTTAAGGTTTTGCCTTTTAGAGCTAATTAACTTAGCTTCTTTCTCAGTCCTTGTTACCTGAAACGGATCTCCAGCCTGAGGGATAGAAGAAAATCCTAAAACACTAATAGCCTTTGCAGGGCCAACATTATTAACAGAATCCCCTCTCTCATTTATCAATGCCCTGACTCTACCATGATATATTCCACCAACAAAAGAATCTCCTACAGAAAGAGTACCATCTTCAATGATTACAGAACAAATTATTCCACGTCCCAAATCAACTCTAGCATCAAGTATTCTACCAGTAGCCCTCTTACTTGGATTTGCCTTTAATCCCATTACTTCAGATTGTAAAATAATCATGTCAAGAAGTTTTGAAATACCAATATTCTTAAGTGCCGAAATTGGAACAAAGATTGTATTTCCTCCCCAGTCTTCAGGCACAAGTTCATATTCTGAAAGCTGATGTTTAACTCTATCCAAATTTGAGTCTGGTAAATCTATTTTATTAATCGCAACTATAATTGGAACTTTTGCATCCTTAGCATGATTAATAGCTTCAATAGTCTGAGGCATGACACCATCTACAGCTGAAACAACAAGAACTACAATATCCGTAACACGAGCTCCACGGCTTCTCATCATTGTAAAAGCCTCATGTCCTGGAGTATCTAAGAATGTTATTTCATGTTCATTGTAATTAATAGTATAAGCTCCAATATGTTGAGTAATCCCTCCCGTTTCTGTTCGATTTATGTCAATATTTTGCAAAACTGACAGAAGTTTAGTCTTTCCGTGATCAACATGTCCCATTATGGTAATAATAGGAGGCTTTTCAACTCTCTGAGTTTCATCCTCTTTCTCTGTTTCTATAATTGTTTCATCGTAAATTGATACCACATTAACTTTAGACCCATATTCCTCAACTAAAATAGTAGCAGTATCAGAATCAATCTTCTCATTAATAGTTGCCATTACACCTAAAGACATTAACTTAGTAATTAAATCCGAAGATTTTAAATTCATTTTCTTTGCAAGCTCTGCTACAGTAATAGTTCCCATAATGTCAATAGATTTAGGAATTGAACTCGCCAAATTTTCTTTCTTTTTTTTCTGAAGTTGTTCAAAGACTTTTTGTTCTATTGTATTAGTCTCAGTTTCTTCCTTCTTTCTCTTATAACTTTTTTGACTTTCTTGCTGTTGCTTCTTCTTCTCTCCAAGTTTCCTATTAATTCCTTTATTATCAGAATCAACAGACGCAGGTACAATATTAGATACAACCTTAGTTCTTATTACTCGCCTAAAAGTCTGAAGTTGAGATCTACTATTAGAATCCTTATTATGTACATAATTTCTGCCAGAATATCCACTCCTATTCCCCTGATGTTGATTCCCTGTATTATCCCTACTAAATGACCCTCGAACAGAAGACGCTCTCTCTCCGCTCCCCCTATTGCTATCACCATAAGAATGACTACTATTAGAATCCCTATTATGTACATAATTTCTGCCAGAATATCCACTCCTATTCCCCTGATGTTGATTCCCTGTATTATCCCTACTAAATGACCCTCGAACAGAAGACGCTCTCTCTCCGCTCCCCCTATTGCTATCACCATAAGAATGACTACCATTAAAATCCCTATTATGTACATAATTTTTGCTAAATTCTTGTTTCTTATATGAACTTGAAGGTCTATCAAAATCATTTCTAGATCCATTTGGATCCATTTTTCTATCTGGTCGAGTTACAACCTTTACTACTTTCTTACGCAACTTTACAACTTTAATTTTTTTATCATCTTCATTTCTATCATCAACATTTTCTGACAAACTACTACTCCTCTTCAAACTCAAAACTGAGTCCTATCTTACAACCTGGACAAAAAGTCATATCTTCATTAATAACAGTCCCACACTCAGGACAAAGTAATTCTTCTTCTTCTTTTACTCTCTCAATGGAATCATCATCGTTAGAAATTATTACAACTCCTTCCTTTAGTATCTTATTTATTTCACATTGTTTTTCATAACTTATCCCAAGATTCAAAAGCTTTTCTTCACTAGCTTCCAAAAAGTCATCAATCCTATCTAGACCTGCATCAATTATCCTATTAACAACATCTTCACTAAGTATCTTAAGTTCACTAATTTTATTTATCTCTTCAAATTCATCTTCTTGGGCAGTCTCTTGAATAATTTTATCAAACATTTCAAAAGTTTCTTTTTTAAATTCTCCACTTGCCTTCATCTCTGCAAACTGCCTACTAGTCTTAACATCAATTGCCCAATCAAGCAGTCTATTAGCAAGTCTAACATTTTGTCCCATTTTACCTATTGCAAGTGATAATTGTTCATCACTAACAACTACCAAAGCTTTATGTAAATCTTCATCAAGAAGATATACATGATCCACCTTTGCGGGAGTCAAAGCATCTCTAATAAACTCTTTAACATCTTTGGAATAAGGTATAATATCTATTTTCTCTCCCTCAAGTTCTTTTATGATCGACTGAATCCTAACTCCCTTTTGCCCAATACAAGGACCTACAGGATCAATTTCTTCCTTATCAGTATAAACAGCAATCTTAGTTCTATAACCTGGATCTCTCACTATCTTATGTATCTTAATAATACCTTCTTCAATTTCAGGTATTTCAATATTAAGAAGCTCCTCAATAAATTTAGGATGAGTTCTTGATAGAAGAACTTCTATTCCATTCTTACCCTTCTTTACGCCATGAACAAGTACTCGAATTTTCTCATTAAGTCCATAAACTTCTCTCGGAGATTGATATTTTTTAGGCATAACACCATCTGTACTACCAAGATTAACATAAAGATCTCCATTCCTATTCTGCTGAACATAGCCAATAATAATCTTATTTAACTTATTCTTAAACTCTAAATAAATTTCATTATCTTCAATTCCTTGTAAATCACTTTTAGTTCTCTGTTTAGCAACTTGAATTGAAAGTCTATCAAAAATCTTGGGGTCAATCTCAACATAAGCATATCCATCTTCTATTATTTTAAATTGTTTAGCATCATCTTCTAATATTTCAAGAATATTATCCTTGACTTCATCTACAATCTTTTTCTTTGAATAAACTACTAAATCTCCGGTATCTTCATCAAATTTAATTAAAGCATTTTCACTCGTTCCAAAATACTTCTTATAAGCTATTATTATAGACTCCTTAACTGTTTTCCTTATTGCATCTATACTCATTCCTCTCTCATTAGCAATATTGAATATCATTTGGCCAGTACCTTTTATCATTTCCAAATCTCCTTCATAATAACCTAGCCTTCTTTACATCACTATATAGAATTTTAATTTCTTCTCTGTTTACTTTAAAAATAAAATTATCTTCTTTGGCTTTTAAAATCAACCCTTCTTGAAAATCATTATCCAACATCAACTTAATCTTCTTACCCTCAAAAATCTTAAACTCCCTTTTGCTCTTAAATTTCCTATTCACTCCAGGCGTAGAAATTTCTAAGCTAAAATTATATTTAAGAGCTGATTCTAGTTTTAACAAAATCATTTTATGTAGGTCACAAAGACTATCAACCCCAAAATCACCTTTCTTATAAAGAACTATATGTATTCTACCTTGATTTCTTTTCCTAAAGGCATTAATTTCTAAAACCTCAATCTCCAATCGATTTGTTAGATCCTTTATTAAATTGTAAATTTCATCTTCTACAAAACTCTTATTCAATTAGATCCCTAAAAATAATAAGGTTCTTTTCAAAAGAACCTTATTAAATAATAATAATTTATTTTGTAAGGATAGCATTAATAAAAATAAATGTCAATATTAAAACTTTTCAAACTAAAAACTTTAAAAACTAATAAATCTACTATTCTATAAACCCATATACTATTAAAATTTTTACAAAAATCATAAATA
Source organism: Borrelia sp. A-FGy1 (assembly GCF_014084025.1). Classification (NCBI taxonomy): domain Bacteria; kingdom Pseudomonadati; phylum Spirochaetota; class Spirochaetia; order Spirochaetales; family Borreliaceae; genus Borrelia; species Candidatus Borrelia mahuryensis. The sequence goes on along the minus strand of NZ_CP043682.1, from coordinate 853,057 downwards.
TTATTATTGTAATAATATTCGTCAATGAGTACTGTTTTAGTATTAGATAATAAATTTACAAATATACTCATATGATCAAATCTATAATCACATGGATATAAATTTTATCTTCATATTGCAAGGAACACTAACTACAATATCAAAACTATCAAAACCAATATTCAATAAACACTTAAAATTCTATCTTCAAAAAATCTAAAAAGAGATTCTTGTAAGTATTACTTATATGAAAGAAAAATTTTTATACTCGGTTCATATATTAAAAATATATACAAACATAATCATTCCAAAACTCAAAAAATTCAAAAAGATACATATAAATAACATTAAAACAAGCATAATTCCTATAGCAAAAAGACAAAAGGTCATAAATAAATTTTAAGAAAAATTATCTCCAACCTGCATACCAATGCTTAAGCCTTAGTCTTTAAAATTATTTGATTGAGCAAATCTATTGCCTGATGAGGCGTAGTATTATTAATATCTACTTTAGAAATTAACTCTTTAATCTCCAAGTATGCATTAATATCATCTTTATATTTTAAATCTTCTTCCACTTCACTATCGTCCACAGAAGAACCTAAAGACAGAAGTTCTGATATATAAAGCCCTTCTCTGCTTGTTAAACTTTTAAGAATAAAATTTGCCCTTTCAATAACTTTTAAAGGTATTCCAGCTATTCTAGCAACATAAATTCCATAAGAATTAAGCGATGGTTTTTCTTCAATTTCCCTTAAAAAAATAAGTTCACTTCCTTGTCTTTCTATCTTCATTGAAAGATTAACAAAAGAGCTATGTTTAATAGCTGAAAGTTCATGAAAATGAGTTGCAAAAAGACTTCTAGATTTAATATATCCTAAAATATATTCTACAATGGAATAAGCAATAGCAAGCCCATCATTAGTGCTAGTACCTCTTCCAACTTCATCCATAATTATTAAACTATTAGGAGTAGCGTTTCTTAAAATATTAGCAGTTTCATTCATCTCAACCAAAAAAGTAGATTCTCCTTTAGAAATATTATCGCTTGCCCCAATTCTACAAAAAATTTTATCTGTAACTCCTATTACAGCTTTAGAAGCAGGTACAAAAGATCCGATATGACCCATTAAAACAACTAAAGCAGTTTGACGCAAATAAGTTGATTTGCCGGCCATATTAGGACCAGTAATTAGACAAAAATACTTTTCATTATTAATCCTTACTGAATTTTTAGTAAAAGACTCTACTCCCTTCATATAATACTCAACAACAGGATGCCTTGCACCCTCAAGAATAATTTCTTTCTCATTAGTTAATGTAGGTTTTACATATTCATTTTTTCTAGCCAAATAAGCAAAATTAGATACCACATCACTATATGCATAAAACTCAGAAATTTTCTTAATTACTGCACTATGTTTAGATATTCTTAAAGCTATCTCATCAAATATTTCTTGCTCAAGGACTGATAAATTATCTTCAGCATCATTAATATCTCTTTCAAGCTCAATAAGCTTGCTAGTTTTATATCTCTTTGAAGAATTTAGAGATTGACTTTCAATAAAATGAGGTGGAATATGACCATAGTAACTTTTTGTAACTTCAAAAAATAAACCTCTAACATTAGTCTTCTTTATTTTAAGATTATTAATCTTGCTAAAATTTCTCTCAAAATTAAGATAATCTTCAACATATTTGCTTGCATTATTTTTTATTTCCCTTAAGCGATCAATTTTAGGATTATATCCTTGCTTAATAATCTCATTTTGTTCTCTTGAAATTGAACCATTTATTAAAGAATAAATTCCTCTTATATTATCTTCATCATTATTATCAAATATCCAATATCCAAAAGAATGTTCGTTAAATAATCTCTTTATTAAAAAGAAAGCTATTAAAGCTTCTCTTATAAATAAAAAATCTTTTTTTGCATACTTTCTCATTTGAAGCCTTGAAATTATTCTCTCAATATCCCAAACATTACTAAGAATATCTCTTAATTTTATTGTCAAATTAACATTATTATTTAAAAATTCTACATGATCTAATCTAGCATTGATTTCAGAAATATCTAAAAGTGGATTTAATATATATTCTCTTAAAAGTCTCTTTCCCATTGGAGTTTTGCAATCATTTAAAACTGAATAAAGAGAATAACGAGAAGTTAAATCATTATTATTTTTAACAAGTTCAAGATTAATTTGAGTAACATCATCAAGAAACATATATCCAGAATCATTATTAATATGAATCGTATTAATATTACTCAATAAGTTCTTTAAATTATTTTTGATATAATCTATTATTAAAAAAGATGAAATATAATGAGGTTCTTCTTCTTTAAAGCCAAGAGCACTCAAGCTAACTATATTAAAATGCTCTTTCAATGCTTTTATTGCAATTTCTTTATCCAAGTGCCAATTAGGCACTTTATTTACTAAAAACTTATCAAAAACAAGCTTTTCCAAGTATTTATAATAAAAACCTTCCGATACTATTACTTCTCTTGGAGAGTACTTTTCAATATCCCGTCTTAACTTTTCTAAAAAACTACCCTCATAAATTATTATCCCAAGCCTGGATGTTGATAAGTCTATATATGAAAATGAATAATATCCCTTATAATCACTAATCGCAACCAAATAATTATTAGCATCATCTTCTAAAAAATCCTCATCAATAACAACACCAGGGCTTACGACCTCAACAACCTCTCTCTCTAAAGGCCCTTTAGACTCTGCTTGTAATCCTTGCTCACAGATTGCAACTTTTTTATCTAACGAAATTAATTTTTTTACATATTCCTTACTTGCATGACAAGGCACCCCACACATAGGAATACCTTCCCGTTTAGTCAAAGTTAAACCTAAAAGTTTACTTCCCTCGAGCGCATCATTAAAGAACATCTCATAAAAACTTCCTACTCTAAAGAATACAATAGCATCTTTATAATTATTCTTAATTTTTAAATATTGCTTCATCATTGGTGTAACTTTTTTTTCCATAAAATGATATTGAATTATAATTGATATTATTAAAACTTTACAATATACTTGTTATTGAAAAAGAATATATTATGAAAGAAATTATTCCTAAAAGTAATATTTTTTATTTATCAAGGGATATTTATATTTTCATAAAGTTAATTAATAGATTTACAGCACTACACGCTATCAGTTTTAAAACATTCATTAAAGATATATTTAAAAATGGTACTAAAATCTGTTTGGTATACCTAGACTTATCAGAAATACAATATTTAGATTCAACATTCATGGGCACGCTAGTATATGTTAATAAAAAAAGCAATGAATACAAAAAAATCTTTAAAATTATAAACCCTAGCAAAGAAGCTCTCGAAAACCTAAGATCTCTTGGTCTTGAAAAGATATTAAAAATAGAAAAAAGAGAAGAAATTTATAAAAAAAATGAAATGAAAGAATATCTTTGCTATAATGAACAAAAAAATAAAATATTTAAATCAATATTAAAATCACATATCTTACTTTCAAATATTAATAAAGACAACAAAAAAGAATTTTGTAGTTTGATTCAACGATTAAAACAAGAAATTCATAATCATAATTAAATTAAAAATAAATCTTAATCAAAATATCTTATTTAATTCTTATTTAAATATCTAATAATATCATCTGTTATATCAACAATACTATTATAATAAAGGATATAAGGATTATCCTTTTTAATAACCAAAGAAATACCATTAGTCTCTGCTATATATTGGATTCCATTAAGTATTTTACTCAAAAGAACACCATCGCTATTGATACTATTTATATTAATCTGTTTTTGTTGATCAAGATTGCTTTTTGCTAAAGTTGTAAGTTTTTTAAGCTCATCTATTTTTAGATTATACTGGTTACCATAAAGCCTTGCATTATCTAAATCATGAACATCAACTGCTTCATCATACATTTTTCTCAAATCTTTAATCTCAGAATTCAAGGCATCTATTTTTTCTTGATAATGTTTCTTCAACTGCTCAAGATTAGATTTTAACTGTGGATTCAAAAATTCAATTACAACTTTTTCAAAATCTACAATACCTACCTTTGTAACATCTAGAGCAAAAATGTTTAATGGAAATAAATAAACTAACAAAAATAGTAAAAGCATAATTTTCTCCCTATAAAGACAAAACAATTATATCAATATCTCATATCAATTGCTAAGAAAAATTTAAAACCTGAATAGTAATTATAATGTTTATTAATGCCTTTATTATCAAAATAAAATGGATAGGCTACAACTAAAGATAAAGGCAACTGAGGCAATAAGCTTCTAACTCCAAAACCCCAACTAAACATAAAACTACTAAAAGGAATAAATAAGGCATTTTCTTTCTCTTCTAAAGAATATGCAGCTATATCCAAAAATAAAGCATCCCAAACCAAAATATTCTTAATTACAGGCATTGACAGCTGAATAGTACTAATAAATGAACTATAAATATTCTTCAAAGTTCCCCATCCTCTCGCTGTCATAAAATTTTCGCTAATAGTTATAAAATGATGCGGCTGTATTTCCATTTCAAACCCATTTCCAAGAGGTGGTAAAATATTTGTATAAACACTTCTTAAAGTCAATATTAAGTCAAAATAGGGGGTAAAAATATCTTGATATCCTAAAAGAGAAAAATACCTTTCAAAGGTTGTAGTAGATTTTGTAAAGTGACTCTGCCCAAATAAAAATCCACCAAAAAAATCAAATTGTTGTTTAAGCAAAAATCCATCATTAGATAATGATTGAGAATTCCTTGTATCCCATGCAATACTAAGTCCAAGAGAATTCTCAAATCTAATAGTATTATAATTATCTCTTAAGTAATAACTTGAAGGCCTATTAACACTATTATCATAATATACATACTTTAAAGCAGATTGAACAGTACCAGCAAATGTTTGTTTGCCAAGGTAATTGGAAAAAGTATATCCAGTAACTAAAGCTAAACTTAATTTTACTAAGGAATAATTCATGATATTAAAATCTGAAAAATTCTTTGCATTATGATACTCTTCCCAACTCTCGAAAGGATCCGGAACTTCCTTTTTACCAGTAAAAATAGGACCATTAATATCCTGATAAGCAGTATTTACAGAATGTGAAAAATCAAGAAATCCTCCAAGAGTCCATCTAGTCTGCATAAACCAATAATCTTCAAATGATAGCCTGAAACTTTGTTCTGAAAAGGCAAGATTAAGCCTTGCGGATAAAGAATATCCTTCACCTAAAAAATTAGATTGTTCCCACTGTCCAAACAATGAAAATGGAAACCAAGAATTACTAAATCCACCAAAGTTCATACCAAACCTAAAGCTTGCAGTCTCTCTCTCTTCAACGGAAAAATTTATTTTCATTAAACCATCAATACTGCTCTGTGCAATATCAGGAACTACATTTCCAAAATAACCAAGTCTTTGTAAATTAAGCATTCCCATTCTAAATTTTTCTAAACTAAAAACATCTCCTTCTATGAGAGGCACTTCTCTAAGTATTACATGAGAAGCTGTTTTTTTATTCCCCGAAACATTAATAGATTCAATATGAGCTTTATCTTTTTCTACTATATTAATTAAATAATCTACAAACTCTCCTCTTATTGTCCTAGTAGGTAAAATCTCTGTAAATATATATCCATCTGAATAATACTTTTCCCGAATTTTAGCAAAGTCCTGCTCAAATTTTGACTCATTAAAAATGTCTCCTTCTCTTAGAGTAATTAAAGACTTTAACTCATCTAAACTAAAAACCAAATTACCAAAAATTTCAAGCTTGCCAAACTTAAAAACATTTCCTTCTGAAATAAAATATTTCAAAAAAACTTCTTTTTCCAATTTTCTAGAATCATTAGGCTCCCGTATATCTACAGTGTTATCTATAACTTTAGCATTAATATATCCATTATTCTTATAAAAAGACTCAAGCTGATTCTTATCCTTGTCGACATTTGACTTTAAATATTTCCCATCAGAAAATAAAGAAGCTGTTCTCGACGCTAAATATTTCCTAAGAGTACTACTCTTAAATTTTAAGTTTCCCTCAAAATCCACTTCTTTAACGACATATTTAGAACCTGCATTTATTTCAAACACAATATCTACTAAATTATTTTCTTCCTTAGTCTCATATTTAACAGAAGCATCAAGATACCCAGCTTCTCTATACATCTCTTCAAACTTAACCACACTTCTTTTAACATTTGCAAGATTTAAAGACTCATTTACCTTTACGTTCGACTTATCACGAAGTTCACTATTCCAAAAAACTTTACTATTATCAACAAAAGAAATTGTCCTTACTAAGGATTTCTCTTTTACAAAGAATGTTATAAAAAGTTTATCATCATTTACCTTAAAATCAGGTCTTATAATTCCATCAAAATAATCAAGAGCATAAAGATCAACTTGTAACTTATCAAAAACTTCATCAGAATAAATCTGACCTAAATAAGGATTTAAAATAGAGACAAGATCTCTTTCTTTTATATTTTTAAGTCCATTAAAATCAATGCTTTTTATGACTTTACCTTCATATTTAGCCTGCGAATAAACTAAACTAATAGGGAATAAGAAAAAAAATATAAAAATAAAAATCTTAAAAGACTCCACCTAAACTCCCCTTAGTACTCAATACTTAAATTTCCAAGAAATAGATATCTCATTACCTATGCCATGCAAACCATTTTTCATGAAATCATAATCAAAAATATAATCCACGAAGAAAAATGGAGAATCAAGTTCAATACCCAAATTGACACTAAAATTTAAATTCTGTGAAAATGGTGTTACTTGCTCTTTTAAAAATCCAAAACCTGCCTTACCAAAAACACCATTAGAAAAATATTTACCTACAACAACACTTGTATTGTCAAGAAAACTTGCAAAAGTTGGATTCTCCAAAATACCAATAGCATTCCTTAATATATCTGTCTTTATACTCAATAGGTCTAATTTTAATACAGAACGCACATAATCTTCAATAGGTTGTACTACCAAATCCACAAGAATATCATTAGCTAATCCAATTGCAATTTCAGCTGTATTGGTACCTGCAAATTGTAATCCATGTCCACCTCCAATTATTTCACTTGACAAAAGATATTTTATTTCTTGCTCTGTTCGAAAGGGATAAGATACAAATTTAAGCTTCCACAAACTTAAAGGACAATCCATACTCATAGTTACAAGTAATTTTTCACTACCATCTTTAATCGCATTTGTTGCTTCAATTTTTACCCATGGATCAAATTTAATCTTATTTTCATTAAAAGAGATATACGAACCACCTTTGAACACAAATTTCTTATTATTATAATTAACAGAACCATTTGATATATTTAAATCTCCCTTAAGCATAAAATCATCTGTTTTAGTATCAGACCTAATTATCAAATTATTATTTTTAGCAACAGTAACACTTAAAAATGAAATTTTATTATCTGGCCAATGAAAAGTAACATTACTATCAAAATTTATTTTAAGATCTGTAACAATATCGAAATCTTTAGAATTAATGTCAGCTACTCTAGATCCTTTAGATCTTTTAAAAGGATCCATTAAAAAATCAAAAATCGAATTTTCAAGCAAGTAAACCCAAGAATTTGAAATATTTAGATTTCCTCTAAACACAATTTCTTCAGAATTACCTTCAATAAAAAAGCTACCTGATGTATAACCAATAAAATTTATAGCTACTTTATCAAACTTAATAGGGACCCCAGAACCACTAGGAACATCAATGTCTACCTTATAATAATCAACAATAGTATCGCTTAAAAAGTTCAGATTAAAACTAGCAGATATATTAACATCAGAATAGTAACTTAAATTAAAGCTATTATTTAATAATAGCTTATTATCTTGAACCAATATTGGTACATTCACTAATTCTAAAATTCTACTCTTTCCATGCCGTCTAGAAAATCTCAGATATTCTGTACTAATTGAACCATTTACTACATTAATCTCTCCATTAAGATTTGGATTGTATAAGTCGCCATCAATGCTCAACTCACCACTTAAATTAATATCATAAATAACAAAATGCTCTTCAATATTAAAAAGAGACTCTGAGTTTAAAAAATCTTTTGTAATTAACTCTGAATTAAACTTAATATCTTTAATATTTCCATTAATTTTATTCTCCAAAATTTTACCCCTTGCCTCAAAGCTAAGAGGCAAATAATCACCAAGTCTAACGTTAAAATTGCCATCAACATATTCATATAAAACATTAAAAAGATCATATTCAATTGATTCCGCAATAAATCTTTCAAGATTATTTTTAAATTCAATAGTAAGATTAGAAATATTATTATCTTTGTATTTTACATCTCTAAAAGAAATTTCCCCATCAATTTCTCTTTTCAGAATTCCAAGATCTTCATCATTATTTTCAAATTTTTGAAAACTTGCCTCTACTCTTGAAGAGAAAAGATCACTGTCAATATTTAAATTAGAAACTCCAATAAAATCTTTAATATCATATCTAAAACTACCTGTAACAATTTCTCTTTTATGCTGTTTTACCTTTATGTCATAGACATTAAGGCTATTATCAACTAATCCTAATTTAAAAGAAAAATATGTAGGGATACCCATTAAAGAAAGTCCATCTGTTTCAAGATATGCATTAAGAGAATAATTAAATAAATCATTATCTTTAAAATTAAGGATAAAGTTTCCATTAGCTTTACCACTTAAGAATGAAAAAAATCTTAAATTATCAAAATTTAATCCCTGAAACCTACCCAAAACATAATTGCCATCTTCATTAGAATTAACACCTAGAAAATAGCGCTCCGAGCTCAAATTTGAAAATAAGTTTATTTCACCAATAAGCTTATCATTTAAATTAAAATGTCCCTGTCCTTGTAAACTTGAATACTTATTTACAAATTTAATATTTAAAAGATTAATTTCTTTATTTTTGTATAAGCCCTCAAAACTAAAATTAAGATTATAAGCTGGAGCATCTGAAATCCTATCTACTCTAAATTTATTGATTGTAACACTTAAATCATTATTAATTTTCTCATAATTTCCATAAGAAATAATATTTAACAAAATATCAGAATCTTTATTATGAAAACAAAAATTATCAACATTTAAAGTATAAATTATCATTGAATTAGAATAATTTAAACTAGCTCTCGCCTTAGGAGTAAATTCAAGATCGACATGATTATCTTTAAAATTAAGCTCAAGATAGAAAGGATAATTTCTGTTTAAATAACTAAAATTTGTAGAAATCTTCAATCTATCATCAAACAAATATATTAAAAAAATAGAATTTATATTATAATCTCCACTTTTATATTTAAAATTTCTGACCTTATAAATATTTTTCTCTCCACTAGCATTAAACATTAAATTAAAATCATCTAATTTTGAAGCAATAGAAAAATTAAATCTATCCAACCTAATCTTAGCATAATCAAGAGTATTTAAATAAAAATCCGAAGCTAAATTCAAATACTTACCCGATAATAAATGCTCAGGAATAAAATTAGTAATCACAGATTCTGGGAGGAAATCATTTACGAAAAACAAAGGGAATTCCTTAATGTCCAAATTAAATTTAAAATTTTCCTTATCAAAATTTCCTTTTAATAAAATTTGAGAACTATTATTTTTAAAATTTATTAAATAATTAACATAAGTTTTATTTTGAGAGAAATGTGTTTTAAGATTTAAATTTTGAATTTTAAGATTACCAATTCTAAAATTATCAGACTTTACAAAAAAATCTTTCTGTTTTTCACTAAAATCTAAATGACCATTAATATCTCTAAAGTTTAGTATTCTTGCGGACCTAAAATCAAGTCTTCCTATTGGCAATAAATCTTCCAAAGAATAGTATCCCTTATAGTTAATAAAGCCTCGCTTAAGTTTTAAAAAAGCATCTTGTATATTTATGAACCTATCATTACCCTTAAGTTGTATTCTTATCCCCTGAATTTCTTTATTTACTGTAATATCTTGCAAAAATGAATTTAATAAAAATGCATATCTTAAATCTTCATCCTTTAAATTATAAGAAAGTGCTAATTGCCCATTCAAATTTATATCAAAATAATCTCTATAAACATCAAAACTTTTATTAAATCTTACCCAAGATAAAAGATTAACATCAAAAAATAAAGCATCTAATCTTAAAAATTTTTTATTAGCATCATAACTTAAATTAAAATCCAAATTTTCTCTTCTAAGATTAAATACTTCAAGATTTCCCTTTGAATAATTTATTTGAAAACCCTGATCAAGCAAAGAAAAATAACTTGTATTAAATTCCAAAAAACTGATATTAACATATCCATCTTCAAGATCCTTTTTAAATTTACCTTCAAAATAAAATGTCGAGTTAAAATAACTATCATTAATAATACCTTCTTTTAAATTTGAAAAAGAATCAAAATCAACAATAGAACTATATAAAAAATCATCATCTATTGTTTTTAATGCAAAACTTCTAACCTGAAATTTTAATAATTTATCTGAGCTTAATTTAAGATTAATATTAATGTCTTCCATATTAATATGAAGTTTATCTAGATAATTAGAAATTTTGCCGATAATTTCATAACTATTTAACTTAAAATTATTAGAACTCGAACTTGAAGTCTTCAAAAGATTTAAATCATTGAAATCAAAATTTAGGTTACTGCCTTTCACAAAAACATTTAAAATAATATTTTTATCTCCTAATATCAGTTTAAATAAATCCAAATTTATCTTAACTGTATTCATCAATATTTTGTCTTGGTCATTTAAACTTAATTCTAAATTATCTATTTTTATTGAAGAGAAAAAATAAGGCGCAATTTGCTCATACTTTATTTTAAATCCAGATTTCAATTCAAGATAACGTATCACCAAAAATCTTACAGAATAAACCTGAACTTGTATAAACAAAATAAAAATTATAAGAATTGATATAAAAGTTATAACTGAGAAAAAAAATACTAAAGAAACCTTACTTCTAGTAAAAAATAAATTCATATATTTATATGCATATTATATAATAATTCACTAGCATATATTTGCTTTAAAATATTTAAGGAGACAATTTTTGTGAATAAAATTCTAAAAAATTTCTATTGTATAGAAGGTATAGATGGAAGTGGAAAAACAGCTACAATTCAAAAATTACAAAAACTTTGTGACAACAAGTTAAAATATTATTTTACAAAAGAACCCTCAGAAGGAATAATTGGGAAATTTATAAAAAAACAATTAACTAATTTCAAAAATCCTCTACAAAAAGCATCATTAGCACACCTATACGCAGCAGATAGGTACGAGCATCTCTATCATCCAAAAAATGGGATAATAGAGATATTAAATAAATCCGAAATAAAAGTAATAACTGATAGATATTTATTCTCTTCTATAGCATATCAAGGAGAATTAGGAATTAAGCTTAATGAAGATTTCCCGCTTCCTGAAAAACTTTTTTTTATAAAAACAGAGCCTAATATTGCATATAAACGTATTCAAAAAAATAGAAAACAATTTGACCTTTTTGAACTTGAAGCAAAAAAGCTTAAAAAGATCTATTCCAGATACATAGAAGTTCTAAAAAATTTTGAACATTTACTTGATATAGTTTACATTGAAAATTCAAATGAAGAGGATTTGGAAATAAGTACAAAAAAAATCTTTAATTTAATAAAATTTTAATATAATTAAAATAAAAAGGATATAAATTTTAATGAACCACAGAAGTTTTCTTACCTTAAGTTTATTTATACTTTTAATGTTTTTGACAATCAATGCAAATGCATCATCAAAATTTTTCTATGCTGAGCAATGGTATGTCATTTTCAATGCACAAATGAAAAGAAAACCTCAAAATTTTACAAGGAATATATTTTTTTTAAAAAATGCATTAAAGTTCCCATTTGGAAATCCAAAGTATTCTTTAACAAAAGTAGAAACAAAAGAAGAATGGGATAAATATAAACTCCTATTTAAAATGCATGTAAATTTACTCCTTGTTAAACAACATCTATATTTAGGAGATTTATTTGATACAAGATATGTATATTTTTACAAAACTTCAAAAAGAGATGGGATTCTTGAAAACTTAAATAAAGCTACAAATTTTTATAAAATAGCTTCAAGTTATTATACAAAAGCTTTAACACACCATAAAAAATTAAAAAAATATAAATCTACTACAATAAAAAATGATGGAATAACAAATTGGGAAGACGAATATTACAGAATTGAAAATAAAGAACTTGACTACTACAATATAATTGAAAAGGAACTAATACGCATTGAAAAAACAAAGGATTTTTTCATCAAAAATCCAAATTACTATTAATATGTTTCAAAGTCTCCCCCCCCCCTTATATCCGTCTTTAAATTTTTAAACAAATATCTTTTGGATATACTCTTTACTAAGAGAGAATTTATTAACAAGCTCTTTAAAATCAGCTTCATTAAGTATATTATATTCAGATGAAAGCGTAATTAGAGCTCTTTCTGCCAAAAAAGGCAAGTCCAATAACTTTTTTAAAACCTCATCAACTTCATACTTCCCCTTAGACTCAATTAAAAGAGAACTTTCAAAATTTGAGTTGTATTTACCACCATTTAAGCACATTATCTCCATCTCAAATAATTTTTTATCTCCTTTAGAATATAGCAACGCAAAAGGTTTAAGAATGGTGAAAAAATATTCTCTACCTACAAGATAATGATGTCTAGCACACCTTGTAGCATAATTTGGATAAATAGCAGATTCAACAGCTTCATCTCCTCCAACAATCAACAAAGGATCAAAATAAGGTGCAGCTATTTCTTGCCCTCTATAAAAATAATATCTATAAGTTAAAAAAGATTCATCCATACAATTAGAATGCTCACAATAAGCACCAAGACGACAAATTTTGTCTGAATATTCTATTAAAAGTTTAGCAGTATTATTAAAAATTTCTTTTCTGAAATTATAGAGTAAGGTAGGTAATACAAATAAAATATTTGAATTTAACGCAAGCTTATTTAAAATAAAAACCAAGCGTTCATCATAAAAACAAGTTTCATCAATAATAAAAGTTCCATAACAAGGATTTTCTTCTATTATTTTTTCAACATCAAAAGAATTGCCCGCAAATCCAACTCCGATAATTTTATCACTACCTCCTCTTCTATAAGGAATCACATTTTCCGGATAATCTTTAAATCTTTTTTTATCAAGAATATTTCTAATAAAAAATACATTAGCTCTATTCCTATTGCCTTTAGTTATAGAATCTAAAATTTTTAAAGATTTATTCTTAATAATAAGAGAATCTTTATATATCTTGGCCGCATATTCTGTCTTTCCACTACCCATAGGTCCAATTATAAGAATTAAATTTAAGTTATCTTTAAAATTAAAATGATTAATAGATACCATATTATCCAGCTTGGACTCTATATTTCCATTAGCAAAATTTAAATAAAAATTCATATGATATACCAACTACTTTAAAAGATTTTTATACAAATGCAACAGAATCAAATGGAATAATAAGCTGTAAAGGAGCTCCTACATACCCTGAAAATAGCTTTTTAGTATAAAGCAAAAAGACAAATACTCTCTTTTTTTTAAGATATTTAAAATCATAAATAAAAATCTCATCATTCACTTTAAAATTAAGTTCGCTCCCGATTCTATTGGAAAACACTTTAGTAACCCTATATTCTCTCCCAGAAACTAAATTTAAACTTAAACCCAAAAAAGCTCCCATTAAATTTTTTAAAGAATCTACTTTTAAAATACTATCAATGACATTATCTGGTCTATTCTGCGGGTAAAGATAGCTTTCATAGTTTTTATTATCTCTCTTATACAAAATTTTTACCATAGATTTTCTTTGCAAGATATAATATTGAAGTTCTCTTAGGTTTTCAAATTTTAAAGAATCAACACCAATAATAGAATCTCCGCTCCTCATGCCACCAATATCTGCAGGAGAATTAGGCACCACATATGATACTTCCATATTTCCTAAACTTTCAGAGAATATAAATCCCAACCAACGATTTTTTAAATCTCCACCTTCATACATAAAGGGTAAAACTTTTAAAACCCATTTTGAAGGTATAACGAAATTAAGGCCTTGAGAATGTAAAATTCCAGCGAATGTAAGCCCAATAAATTCTCCATCTTCATTTATAACAGGCCCACCAGAATTTCCCTGATTAATAGCAGCATCAATCTGATAAGAATCACCAACAGGCAATAATTCCCTATTCTTTCCAGATATTATTCCTGAAGTAATAGTTTTCTCAAACCCCATAGGAGAGCCCATTGCATAGATTTTATCTCCTATATTAATATTTGAAGAATAATTTAATTCAAACTGATTTTTTACTTTAAAAGGAACCTTAATTAAAGCAAGATCCATCTCCTGAGAATAAGAAATTACTTTTGCAGGAAGTTTTTCTCCCTTACCCTTTGGAAGTCTAACATAAAGATTTGAGATTCCCTTATAATCTTTATCGACTTGAGAACTAATTACATGATAATTAGTTAAAGCATATCCCTTAAGTTTATCAATAACAAAGGCTGTCCCTAAAGAAATATTTGGCGCTCTATTTCCATTTTCCAATTTAGTGCCCATATTGACCCAAACTGTTAAAACAGATGTATCAAGTAATACATTTCTTGATGGAGGTTTTTGATTAATAATAAAATTATTTATAGAGGTAAAATTATTATCAAATAAATAATACTTTGCAAAAAAACTTGCAAGCATTGGATCCTGACTTTTTAAATTTTTAAGATGATTTAAGATTAATTGCTCCTTACATTCCTGAAGCATAATTCCAAATAAATTTAAGGTCTCAAGCTTAGAAAGTGCCTTATCATACTCTTTTTTTTGATAAAGACTTAAATATTGATTTTGAATTTCAGATAAAGCTTTATTCCTCAAATCTATGTAATTTTGATCAATTTTAAATCCATTATTTTTCAAATTATAAAAACTTGAAATAGCAATTTCAAAATTATTATTTTCAATATAACTGCCTATATTCTTAGAAGGAATGTAATAAATTTCCTTTTGATCTATTTCACTTAGCGTTTTGCATGAAAAAATCAATATAAAAATAAAAAAAAATTTTTTATGCATCAATAATACCTAAAAGCTAATTAATATCATGGTATATATCATCACTATCATCTAGGATAACTCTTTTAGCTTTTATATTTCCTCCATCATAAACTTCAACATAGTTAAATCTCCTAGATCTGTTAACTTTCTTATAAATAGAATTCAAGTTCCCAAAACGATAATGCCTAATTTCAACAACTTCACCCATATTCAATATTTGTTTCTCTATTAAATTTTCTTTAAAACTTAATAGAGAAACTTTATTAAGTTTTAAATTCAAAATACTAGGAAGAAAAATGTCTAAAATATCAGACACCAAAAACTCATTAATCCCCACATAATCAAATTTATAGATAAAATTACTAAAAATTTCATACTTAAAGGAATTTAAAGCAAAAGTATATATTTCTTTTTTATCGGAATAATCAAACTCAATCATACTCACATAAGGATAAGTAGAATATATAACTTTATAACAAAGTAAACTATTTTCATAATATACAGGAGCTTTATTTTTAAAATAAACTTTATTAAAAAATTTATCCTCTTTGTTACAATTTGAAGAATAATCTACTATTTTTGAAAAAAAACCTACCAAAACTCCATTATCAAAAACCGCAGCACTATTTTTATCGTTTATAAAAAACATACCGGATAAATTTTGATAATAACTTATAAATTCTTTCCTTATCTCAGGATCCCCCAAAAGATCGTAAAACATTTTATATTCACCTATATTTTTTGGAGGATTTTCTTTAAAAAAGGTACAAGCCTCATCAGGGGTTAGTAATTTATATTTTAATAGGTAAATACTCTGAACCCCATTTAATTTTTTACTCCTATTTTTTAAAAGAGAAAATAAAGCAACAGAATTAGATTCATTTAAATCCACATTTTTACATATGTAATCAATATTATCACTATCAAAAAAAGAATCTTCTTTCAGTTTAAGTTTACTAAAAATACTTGGAAAAAATTTATTTTCCTTTAAAAACCATTTAAAAAATCTAAAATCATCACTATATATTGCAAAAGAATTCGTTAGGATTCTATCAAAATTCTCATCAAATTCTCCCAGTCTACTTGAAGCCTCAAGTCTCATATAAATTAAGTCTCTATCATTCTTTAAATCATTATCTAATCTATCATACAAAAAAATAATTTCTCTATTCTTAGAAATATCCTCGTTTTGCCTTAAAATCAATGAAAAATATTGATAATATAAATCTTTAGTTTTTACAGATTCAAATTTATTAATTTCCATTGCAGATTGCAATAAATAAATTCTATCTAACAATAAAATATCATCACTCAACGAAAGCTCATAAAGAGCATCTGAATTATTTAGATTAAAATCAAGTGAACCATATATCATATCCATTCCTCTCTGAGTATCTGCAAAATTCTTAGCCTCATTAAGAAGAATCTTTGATATATCCCAATCTCCTTTACTTAAAGCAGCATTCAAGTTTATTAAAGAAAATAGAAAAAAAATCTTCAAGAAACTCATATCACCCCTAAAATCTTATTTATACATTCACTATATCAAGTTTAGTCTCTTCTAAGCTTTTTTCATATTCATCTTCAACCAAATCAAATCCCAAAAGCTCTCTTACTTCCCTATCTGTCAAAGTTTCTCTTAAAACCAAAGCTTCTGCAAGCTTAACTAACTGATCTTTATGTTTAATCAGAATATCTGAAGCCTCTTTTAAACACTCCTCTAAAATTCTCTTAACTTCTCTGTCTACCCTATCCGCAGTGTTTTCAGAATATGCTTTTGACTTAGAAAATTCTTTTGGAAGGAAAATAGGCGCGTCATCATCCACTAAAAATATTGGACCCACATCTTCTCCCATCCCCCATTCTGTAACCATTCTTTTTGCCAGACTAGTAGCCTGCATTAAATCATTCTGAACACCAGCCGTAGTAAATCCTAAATTAATCTGCTCACTAGCATAACCACCATAGCATATCTTAATCTTGTCAAGAACTTGATTTTTATTTATTGAAAGTCTGTCTTCTTTAGGAAGAGAAAAAGCTACTCCAAGCGCTCTACCTCTAGGAATGATAGTGACCTTATGAAGAGGATCTGCATGCTCAAGATAATAATGAAGCAGCGCATGCCCTGCTTCATGATAAGCCGTTTCAAGCTTTTGCCTATCAGTAATAGTCATAGATTTTTTAGCAACACCCATTAATATTTTATCCCTGGCTTCTTCCAAATCTTTCATCAAAATTTCAGATTGGTTATTTCTAGCAGCAATTAAAGCTCCTTCATTAATTAAATTTGCAAGATCAGCACCACTAGCGCCAGGAGTAGCTCTTGCTATTACATGTAAATTAATATTCTTTGAAAGCTTTGTTTTTTGAGCATGTATATTTAATATAGCTTCTCTCTCTTTAATATCTGGCAGAGTAACTGTAACCTGCCTATCAAATCTTCCAGGCCTAAGGAGTGCAGAATCAAGAACATCCGGTCTATTTGTTGCAGCCATTACAATTACATTAGTATATGTTCCAAAACCATCCATCTCTACTAATAACTGATTAAGTGTTTGTTCTCTTTCATCATGTCCACCACCAAGACCAGCACCACGGCTTCTCCCTACAGCATCAAGTTCATCAATAAATACAATGCAAGGAGAATTTTTCCTAGCATTATCAAATAAATCTCTAACTCTACTTGCTCCAACTCCTACAAACATTTCAACAAAATCAGATCCTGACATATGGAAAAAATTTACACCAGCTTCTCCAGCAACAGCCTTAGCAAGCAAAGTTTTTCCCGTTCCAGGAGATCCAACTAAAAGAACACCTTTCGGTATTCTTGCACCTATCTTTTCAAACTTTTTAGGATTTTTAAGAAATTCTACTACTTCATTAAGTTCCTGTTTAGCCTCTTCTTGACCCGCTACATCCTTAAATGTAATCCTATTCTTACCTGCTTCATACTTTTGAGCATTGCTTTTCCCAAATGAAAAAACCTTACCACCTCCTCCTTGAGTTTGGCGAAATATAAAGAAGAAAAAAACAAAAAATAATATCCATGGCAAAGTTTGAAGAAGAACACTAATTAAAGATGCCTGGCTCTTACCAGAACTTACCTCAACTCTTCTATTCTTAAGTTCAGCAAGTAAATTGATATCCAGATAAGGAATATTAGTTGAAAAATAAGATTTCCCCAAGTTTGAATTCTTGACAATAAATTGAATTTGACTCTTATCAATTATCACAACTGATTCAATTAAACCACTGTCTAAATAGGTCTGAAATGTACTATAAGGAACATTCTTATAAATCTCGCCTCCTCTCATAAAATAAGACATGAATATTGCTAAAATTAAGAAGATTATAACAAGACCTAAAATCCAATTTTTATTTTTCTTTTTATTATTAGATTTACCATTATTCAAATTATTATTGTTAATATTCATTCTTTTAAAAATCCTCCAATCAAAGATATATTAATTTTCTTAAGAATTCTCTCATCACTCCACACTAAGTTTAAAGTATTTAAATCCATAATCCCAATTAACTTATTTTTTAGAACTAATAACATTAAAAAGAGAGGATTATACCTTACAAATTTAGAAAAGAACCTCTTCGCTTCTAGCTTATTTTTAAAAAATCTATGTTTAAATTCATAAGAACAACATCTCAATTCTAATACAGAATTATCTTCACACTCTAAACATTTTAACAAAATCTTACCTAAAGATAAACTAAAATATTCATTAAGTTTTAAGATAAAATCAAATGGTTCATATAAATCTTCAAATCGTTTCAATATAAGATTGACCTTATCTCTACGTTTTTCCAAAACAAAATAATTATTTTTTAATAAAACTATACTCTTTTTTCGTAAATGACTTACTCTAAAAATCTCCCCAAGAGCTCCATATGATATATTTGATACAATCTCCTCTAAACTCAAAATCTTCAAAATAGTCCTAAAGACTAAATACTTAGGTAACTTAAAAAACAAAATAGCATCAAAAGAATAATAATACTTACCCTTATTAAAGGGCAAAAAATTATTCTTATCAAAATAATCTACAAATTCACTCGAAAATTCAGATATTCTTTTTAAACTCCTCTCATACCCCTTAAAAATTTTATCAATAATAGGTATTAGGTTGTTTCTGATCTTATTCCTCAAATATAAGTCTGTACTATTGGTGCTATCAACAAAATAAATAACATTATTTAAAGAAAGAAATTCATTAATATCTTTTCTAGATACCTCAAGCAAAGGTCTAATAATATTTCCATTAATGGTTGGAATACCAGAAAGCCCATCCAAAAAAGAGCCTTGAAAAAATCTCATAATTAGAGTTTCAAATTGATCTTCCTTATTATGCGCAAGTGCAATATAAATAGCTTTATTTTCTTCAAAAGACTCTAACAAAGCATTGTATCGACATTTTCTAGCTAATTCCTCAACTGACATACGCAACTCTCTAGACACCTTCTTTATATCAATACTACAATGCTTTATTTGAAATGTAATATCATAAAGATTGCAAAAATTTTCTATATGCTCTATTTCATTTCTTTGTTCACACTCTGTTCTTATGTAGTGCGCAAAATAGAATGCAACTATGTTATTATGTAAATATTCTCTTAAATTCAGCAATAAAGCAGTGGAATCCGCACCTCCAGAAAAAGCAACAATTACTTTCCCCTTACTTAAAGCATTCTTTTCATAAAAATCTTCTATTCTTTTTTTTATATTGTTATAATACATCAAAAACTACTAGAATTAATTCTTACAACTTTATCTTTAAAATTAAATTCATCAATGCCTATTACCTCTTTACTTAAAAAATCAAAAACATTTTCAATACATGTTAATTCATTGTTGCTAAATTTTGAAAGGACAAAGTTTCTCAGATTATTCTCTTTATTATTGCCAATACCAATATAAAGCCTGCAATATTTTGTACTTCCAAGACTTTTAGAAATAGACCTAAGGCCATTATGTGTAGACGAACCCCCTTCTCTCCTAAGCCTACATTTACCTAAACGCAAATCAACATTATCAACTATAACCAACAAATTAGATATATCCATATAAAATTTAAAAAAAACAGAAGGAAAAATATCCCCACTTAAATTTATATAAGTTAAAGGCTTAATTAAAACTATCCTTTTGCCTTCAATACTAAAATCAGAATATTCATAATTCTTAGACTTACTCAAAGAAAGACCATTATTTAAAATCAATTTATCCACAAGAGCAAATCCAACATTGTGCCTAGTATTAAAAAAATTAGACCCAGGATTTCCTAGGCCAACTATTAATAAATTCATAATTCTTTACTTCACAAGTAAAATAACTGAATCTTCATCCTCTTCAGAAAGATTAACATTATTAGGAAGTATAATATCCCTAAAAGTTACCTGATCTCCTCTCTTAATGGGAGATAAATTTAATTCAATAAATTCTGGTAATTCTAAAGGTAAAGATTTAACTTTAATCTTGGTATTAATTACACTTAAAGTTCCGCCTTCCTTAACACCAATAGAAGCTCCAACAAATTTAATATCAACATACCTTTCAATGCCTCTATATTGATCAACTTCATAAAAATCAATATGATAAATAAAATTTTTAGTAAGATTTTCGTCAACATTTTTAATAAAAACACATTTATCTACATTTCCATCTCTTAAAATTAATACCGTATTATTAGTAAATTTCCCAAATTTTTTATTAAACTCATTACTCTTAACCTTTATGTGAAGAATATCTCGCCCTTTTCCATACACAACAGCCGGTATCTCAGATTTCAATCTCATCCTACGAGCACAAGAAGAACCAAAATCTAAACGATTGTCATAACTTAAAACCCTACTACTATCCACAATAAAACTCCTAAACAAAATACTGGGACGGAAGGATTCGAACCCTCGAATGACTGGACCAAAACCAGTTGACTTACCACTTGTCGACGTCCCAAATACTTATACTACTTACAAGTCAAAAGAATACAAAATACAATACTCTTTGTCAATAATATTATATTAACTTAACTCAAGCTCAAGATTTGAAGGATTTTCCTTAACATATTCTTTAAAAATAGAAGTTTGTAAAATTTCTCTAAAACTTTGATTAATAGGATGTACAATATCTTTGTATTCTCCTAACTTAGTTCTTCTATTAGGCATGACAATAAAAACACCTTTCTGTCCCCTAATAACTCTAATATTGTGAAGAACCAAACAATCATCAAAAGTAACTGTAACATACGCCAATAACTTAGAACCGGGATTTTTATTATCAACTTTCCTAATTCTTATATCTGTAATATTCACTCAAAGCCTCCCTAAAATACATATTTTAAATCTAGAATATTTTTAATTTTTTGTAAACAATTTTTATTTTTTTTAATTAAGTATCCTTACAAGGATATATCCCAAATCCACTCCATAACTTCTCAAGCTCATAGTATGCTCTAGCCTTATTACTCATTAAATGTATAATTAAATTTTCACATGAAACAATTGTCCAATCATAAACAAAACCCTTACCCTGAACACAATAATTAAAAGCTCTTTCATTAAAAAATTTAACCAATCTTTCAAAATGCAAAGCCTCCATATGCTTAAACGATGAACATGTTACAATAATAAAAAAATCTGACCAGTTACAAACAGAACTAACATCAATACCTAAAACATCAATTCCATCAAAATCAGATATTATGCTACATAATTCTTTAACATTATCTGTGTTTAACATACCTCCCATCAAAATCATCTCCCAAAATGATTATTACATCAGGAATTATATCAGATCCATCAATTCCTAATATATCTGCATGAAATTCAGAAATTGGCTTAATATTTCTTACCCTAATAACTTCCCCTACTTTCATAGCCATTTCTAAATTATCTGAATTATTTATAACTAAAGTATTAGAATAATTATCTCTATCTGCATTTCCAAATTTTACAATCTTAAATCCTAAAGATTTAAAAATATTAGTTGCATTTCTTGCAAGTCCAGTAGTCTTGGTACCATTTAAAATAATAACTTTTATGACCTCTTCATCTCTATTTTCACTTATCAAATCCTTGTTTAATTTCTCTATTGACTCCTTAAGGACTGCACCTCCATAATAAGGAAAAACAACTTTTATTACATTATTATCTCTACCCTTAAATGTTTCTTCTTGACCTTTAATATTAACAAAAACCAGCTTCTCATTTTTTATTTTATAATTAGTAAAAATATATTTAAACACAGTCTCAGAAAGATTGGTATCTAACATAAAATACATTCTAGAAAAATCCTCATGAGCCTCATCCAAGTCTTCAAACTGTGCTAAAATTTTCTTAAAAAATTCTTTAAAAAATTCAAATCTCTCATCAAAATAAATAATATCCTTAAAGTAACTTAAATAATCATAAGCTTTATCACCATCAAATACAGAGTTACCAGAAGGTATTAAAATAGGATTTCTAACGCTATATATCTTAACTGGTCTCTGAACAAGAAGCCTTACGCCACCAAGATAATCAATAAATCTGACAAAATTATCTTTTTTAAAGCGAATATAATAATCGGGCTCATGATTTAACTGACTGCATACTTTAGACAAAAATTCATTAAAACTATTCCTTTCGTATAAATCCTCAAACCAAGATACATTTCCTTTTAAATCCTCATATCCCGTATAAATAGGAATATCTAAAAATCCAATATTTCCCGTCTTTATATTAATAAAAATTTCCTGCATACTTAAAAGATTTCCGATATCATCTTCTATTAAAAAGAAAAAGCTAATATTACTCTTGGTATTTAATTCGAAATAAACTTGTTCCTTTTTTGAACTATCAATAAAAAAAATTATAACACCAAGAATTATCAAAGCTATTAAAACTAAAAAAAATAATTCTTTCTTCAATCACTCACCTTAAACATATAAGTTATTATCTTTAATATATCTTAAAACATCAAAGGGAAGTAAATAATCAACAGGAAAACAATTTTCAATCCTATTTCTAATCTCTGAAGAAGAAATAGGAAAAATTTTATTGTCAATATAAATGTGATTAAAAGGACTCACAAGCCTTTCTTTATACATCCTATGAACCACCACAAGATTAACAGACTTAACTATTTCTTCTGGATTCTTCCATAAAGCAAAATTTTCAAAAAGATCATCACCAATAATTAAATAAATTTCATCATGAATATATTTTTTTTTAATGCAAGTAATAGTGTCAATGGTATAAGTTATACCTCCTTTTACTATATCACACTCATCTATAAGCATTTTTCTTTCATTTTTTATTGCTAACTTAAGCATTTCAATTCTATCTCCAATACTAACATTCCTTGCAATAACTTTATGAACAGGCCTATGAGTAGGAATAAATACTATTTTATCAACATTTAGAAAATATTCTATTTCCTTGGCCAAAAACATATGCCCAATGTGCACAGGATTATAAGTACCACCCAATATTGCTATTTTCATAAACTCCTACTAAATTTCTACTAAATAATGATAGTTATTTCAGTTTCAAAAAACTAATATCTTAATTTTTAAAATAAAAAATTATCTTTTTTATTTCCTAACAAAATAAAAAATTCTCTAATAAGTTCTTTTATTCCTTTATCTTCATAAATAGAAATACCCAAAACTTTCTCACCTTTATCCTCTAAAACCTTTTTAATTTGCTCAAAATTTTTTTCTGCACCTTCTAAATCAAGTTTATTAGCTACAATTATTCGTCGCTTATCTAAAAGCCCAGATCCATATATTCCAAGTTCATTAATAAGAATATTATAGGAACTCAAAAAGTTATCACTAGAAACATCAATCAAAAAAACTAAACCAGAAGCTTTTGAGATATGTCTTAAAAATTCAAAACCAAGTCCTACACCTCTACTTGAACCTCTAATTATTCCAGGAATATCAACAATAACTAAATCATAATAAGAATCTTTAAGCACACCAAGATGTGGTATTTTAGTAGTAAAAGAATAATCCGCAGATTTTGACCTTGAAGAAGTTATTCTAGAAATTAGCGAAGATTTACCTGAATTAGGAAGTCCAACGAGTCCAATATCAGCTATTAAAGATAATTCCAAACGAAGATTTAATGTAATTCCCTTTTCTCCAGGTTGAGCATATCTTGGAGCCCGTCTTGTAGAATTTTTAAAACTTGAATTTCCAAGTCCACCTCTGCCGCCCCTCAGAACAATAAATTCATCATTAATATCTAAAAGCTTAAATAGAATAGAACCAGTATCAGAATCATAAATAGAAGTATTTGAAGGAACAAAGAGAACTAAATCTTCCCCATTAGCTCCCTTTTTCTGAAATCCCATCCCAGGTTTACCGCTCTTAGCAAAAAGTCTTTGTCCATTCTTATAAAAAGATAAAGTTTTAAGAGTATCTTTAACCCTAAAAACCACATTCCCCCCCCTTCCACCATCTCCACCATCGGGACCTCCCTTTGCCTTAAACCTTTCGCGCAAAAAAGAGACACAACCAGCACCACCATCCCCTGAAGACACGGTTATGTATATGACATCCTTGAATGTATGCAAAATAACCTCAATTCACACTAAGATATTAAACAATATTTACATACTTTCGGCCTCTAGAAGTTCTAAACCCTACTATACCATCTTTCAATGCAAAGATTGTATAATCTCTGCCTAGGCCAGCATTCTTTCCCTTATGAAACTTAGTACCTCTTTGCCTAACAATTATCTCTCCTGCCCTAACAAATTGTCCTCCACTTCTTTTAACACCAAGCCTCTTAGATATAGAATCTCTTCCATTCTTAGAACTACCGCCACTTTTACTTGTTGCCATTCATTTCCTCCAAAATTAATTTAATATCATAAGGATACTCAAGGCATAAATCTTTTACTCCTCTTATTAAAAAATTACTATAGTAAAAAAGACTTTTCTTGCTTAAATCCTTATAAGAAGCCTTAAATTCTAAATAACCCAAAGAAGTATTATCAACATCAAACCTCTCTTCTTCATAATCAAGAACACTTAAAAAAGTTCTTAAAATTAAAGAAAAAGAAGAACATACTATATTAACACAATGATTTCCCTTAGCATGCCCATTAGCTAAAATATAAACAATGATATAATCATAAGTCTTTATTGAAATATTAATCACTAATAAACAATATCATTAACCAATACATAAGAATAAGTTTGCCTATGTCCTACTTTTCGTTCACTTGATTTTCTTCTTCTATATCTATAAGATACAACTTTTTTATCTTTTTTATCTTCCAGATAAGTACATCTAACACAAGAACCCAAAACATAAGGCCTACCTATTTTCACATACCCTTCTTTATTTATAAGCATTACACTATCAAATTCTAATTTTTCTCCCTCGCCAGAATCAATCTTATCTATTTTCAAAGTCTCTCCCATAACAGCTTTGTACTGCTTACCATTTATCTCTAATAATGCATACACCACAATTACCTCTCAATATCCAGGGAAGTATTATAAAGCTAATAGAAATTAAAGTCAACAAACAATTAATAATATAGACAAACTTCTGTTATTAAAAACTAAGAATACCTCACAAGAGAATTAAAATTATACTTACTTAAAACATCTCTACCTTTAATCTCCAAAAGTTCAATAAAACAAAATATATCAGATACAACCCCACCTGCTTTTTCAAGTAAAAGGGCAGCTGCTTTTAAAGTACCTCCAGTAGCCAAAATATCATCTACTAACAAAATATTTGAATGATTCTTAACATCATCTTTATGTATTTCAATACTACTAAATCCATATTCAAGTTCATACTCTTCTCTTAAAACTTGCCTTGGAAGCTTTCCCTCTTTTCTAATTAATAAAATAGGTATTTTCATCTTCAAAGCCAAAGGAGAACCAATAAGATATCCTCTTGACTCAACAGCCGCAATACAATCAATTTTTTTAAATGAATAAAAAGCATATGCATCCTCTATTAAAGAATTATATGCTTCTGCATTTAATAATACATTAGTAATATCATAAAAAAGTATATCTTTTCTTGGAAAGTTAGGTACCTTTAAAATAAATTTATCATAATATTCAGTCTTATCTTTCACTTAAATTTCCATAAAAATTAACAAAATAAAATTTATTCTTTCTAATACAGGAAAAATTGGAAATAAATTACCTACATTTAATCTTGGCATTTCACCTTTCCTAGCACATATCCAAATTTTAGTCCCGATAAAACCTATAATTTACTCTTAGCGATAAGATATCAAGCCTATCAAGTCTCAGAGTCTACCCATCCTCATGTCAAAAACATAAACCTTACTATTATACAAGATTAAGGATTTTGCACTCACCCCATTTACCATAACAAGTAAGACATTTAAATCCCCATAAAAATCAAGACTTTCAATCCTCCAATTGCTAAAATCCTATAACTTTAAAATTCGAAAAATTATTAATATCATAAACTCTTCTTTCTCTTATTAAATTTAACATTCTACCCTAGCCTTGTCATTATATTTGTATTTATATACGTCTACTCTACTATAGAGTCTTTAAGATTTGTAATAACATCAACCAATCCAATATCTTAAAACCTTGCTAGATCTTTTGAATTCTCAATACCAATAGACTTGTATATAAAAGATGGAAAAAGATAAAAACATAAACACTGAGCCCTTTTTAAAAATAAACCAAACCATCTTCAAATCTAATAAAACTCATAAAAATTATACATTTATTTTATAATTTTTCAAAAATAACGATATAAAGCAATAATAAGATTTATCTATTGGTTATTAAATTATATGTAAAAATGTAATCAATTAAAAACATAAAATTAAAATTAAATTGATATATAAATATTTTAGTGATAGTATTAAAACAATAAGAATAAAAATATAAGGATTTAGTTTGGTAAGAGGAATTTATACTGCCGCTAGTGGAATGATGGCTCAAAGGCATAGGTTAGATGTTATTGCTAACAATTTAGCAAATATTGATCTTACAGGATATAAAAAAGATCTATCTATCCAAAAAGCTTTTCCGGAAATGTTAATTAGAAGATTAAATGATGATGGTCTTTACAAATTTCCTTCAGGTTATCTTGAGACAGCTCCAGTTATTGGAAAGCTTGGCACAGGAATTGAAGAGAACGAAATATATACTTCCTTTGAACAAGGACCATTAAAAATAACAGGCAATCCTCTTGATGTGGCATTAACAGGCGAAGGTTTTTTTGTAGTGCAAACTCCAGAAGGAGAAAGATATACAAGAAACGGTTCATTTACAATTGGAAAAGAAGGCATACTTGTTACAAAAGATGGATACCCTGTTATCGGAGAAAAAGGATATATTCATCTAAAAGAAAATAACTTTAAAATAACAAATCAAGGACAAATATTTCATAATGCAACATTTGAAAATAATTCTAGAAGGCTTGTAAGTGAACATGAAAACTCTTGGGAAAATTATGAACTTCTTGACAATCTAAGGATTGTAAATTTTGAAAAAACAAGATTTTTAAAAAAGCAAGGCAACTCACTCTGGAATAGTACAGAAATATCAGGACAAGCTAAAGATATTGCATTAGGATCAAGGCCTAAACTTGAAGTTAATGCTCTAGAAGGATCTAATGTAAGCGCTATTAACGAAATGGTGTCTATGATTGAAGTTAACAGAGCTTATGAAGCAAATCAAAAAACAATACAAACCGAGGATTTACTCCTTGGCAAATTAATTAATGAAATTGGTAAATTTTAAGGAAGTTATTTTATGATGAGAGCACTATGGACAGCAGCCAGTGGGATGAAAGCACAGCAATATAATATAGACACGATTGCCAATAACCTTTCAAATATAAACACTACAGGATTTAAAAAAATAAGAACTGAGTTTGAAGACTTAATATACCAAACACAAAAAAGAGCTGGTACTCCTGCTACTGAAAACACGGTAAGGCCTCTTGGAAATCAAGTTGGACATGGGACAAAAGTATCAGCAACACACAGAATTTTTGAGCAAGGAAAACTCAAGACTACGAACTTAAATACTGATGTTGCTATTGAAGGAGATGGATTTTATAAGATACTACTACCCGATGGAACTTACGGATATACAAGAGATGGCTCGTTTAAGATAGATGCAAACGGAAACCTTGTAACAAGCCAAGGGTATAAGTTATTGCCTGAAATATCTTTTCCTGAAGAATACATAAAAGATTCTCTTAAAATATCCCAAGAAGGAATATTATCAGTTAAAATTGATAATGGGTCTGATCCAATTGAAATTGGGCAAATAGAAATTTCAAGGTTCGTAAACCCAGCAGGCCTTATTGCAACTGGCAACAATATATTTAAAGAAACAATTGGCTCTGGGGAAGAAATATCAGGAGCTCCCGGTAGTGATGGAATGGGTAGACTAAGGCAAGGAATTCTTGAAATGTCAAATGTATCCATTGCAGAAGAGATGGTAACAATGATTGTTGCACAAAGAGCTTATGAGATAAATTCAAAAGCAATTCAAACTTCAGATAACATGTTAGGTATTGCTAATAACTTAAAAAGATAGTGATAAGATATATAAAAAGCTTATGTTCGCCTTTATTTTCACAATAAGCTTAATGCAAACAGTTCCTTATGATACATGTTTTAAAATACGACCCAACAAGGTATATTTCTTCTCAAAAGAATATTCAAAAATATGTAATGATATAAACTTATCGCAAATTTATATAGGCCCATCTTTTAAGCAGAAACAAATAATATTCGAAATGATTAACTATATAACAAAAAATCTAACAAATAAAAACATTTACATACTTCAATTCAGTTTTGATAAATCAGAACTCAATATAGAAAATAAATTCTCTAATAATATAAAATTTAAAATAATAAAAAGCAAAACCTATAAAAACATACCAATTCAAAAAACTTTAGTGTATTATGCAAAAAAATTCGAAGATTACAAAAAATATAATAAAATAAATTTATACATTGACATAGTAGAGCCAATTGTATTTGCAAGAACAAATTTAAAAACTGGACAACTCTTAAATGAACATAACGTTTACTTTAAATACAAAATAAACACAGCTCAGCCTAATGAATTCTTAAATTTAAACGAACTAAATAAATCCAAATATATAGTTTCATATGAAATAAACAAAAATGATGAAATAAAACTAGATAAAATACAAAAACTCAAATAAACTAAAAATGTAATTCAATTAGCTAATTTAAAGAAAACTTAAATAAAAAGTGAAAAAATAGATTAATTTGCAATAGCATTAAAATAAATATAGATTATATTTCCTATATGAAAGGAGAAAATAAAGAATGATAAAATTAACAGTATTAATTGTATTGAGCATGAGGCAATGTTATCAGTTCATTTTCACAAAAAAAAACAACCTGTTAAAGATTTACTAAATATGAATAATATTTTAAGGCAACCAAATAAAACAATAAAACTGAAAAAAATTACAGAAATACAATCTAAAAATCTATCTTTATTAACAGAAATAGACATAATATCAGGACTTAATGAAAAAGAAGATTCTTTTTTAAAAAAAAGTGAAGAAATTTTAAACAAGAATTTACTTCAAATTGGAACAAATGAATATAAAATAGAAATTATAAAGTAAAAGTGAAATACAAGGATAAACATAAATGAATTTATATCAAAAAATTCAAACCATGCTCACTAACGAAAAATTGATAACAATGATTAAAGAATCTAAAAAAATCAACAAGTTAATTGAAAAACTAATCTTGGAGAATAAAAATGATAGATAAGAGTAATCTACTATATATGAAAACAAAAAATCAAATAAATCAAATAAGAAATTTAAAAAATAAATCAGAACAAGCGAACAAAAACAAGAATGATCTTTACAATGTCTCTTTAGAATTTGAAACAATTTTTATAAATCAAATATTTAAGAGCATGAGAAGTTCTTTAAAAAAAGAAAATAACATAATAAACGGAGGACAAGCAGAAGAAATTTTTGAAGATATGCTTTATTTAGAAAAGGCAAGACAAATATCAAAATCCAAAAACTTTGGTCTTGCTACTTTAATTTATAATCAAATAAGCAAAAAATAAGCATAATAGTACATTATAATAATAGATAAAATAATTAATGCTTCTATTTATTATTTGCTGCTATTGGCATATTTTTTGCTTTACATTTTAATGGTGGGGAGGTGATTGTATTATACAAATTTAAAAGATAGGGAGAACCATTGTGAATATATTCAGTAATGAAGATTTAAATATTTATTTAAAATCAGTAAGAGAACACAGATTAATAACTCATGAAGAAGAAATTGAACTTGCCGCTCAAATTAGGCGTGGAGATATGAAAGCTAAAAATAAAATGATTAATGCTAACCTACGTCTTGTTTTAAAGATAATTAAAAGATACGCTGGAAAAGGCTTAAAGATTGAAGACTTAATACAAGAAGGAAATTTAGGATTAATTAGAGCTGCTGAGAAATACGATCCAAGTAAAAATACCAAATTTTCAACCTATGCTTCATTTTGGATTAAGCAATCTCTTCAAAGAGCCCTAAATACTAAAACGAGGCTTGTAAAAGTTCCTTATAGAAAAGAGAACTTAATATTACAAATAAACAAGTATCTCATGGAAGAAGAAAAATACCCTAAAAAAGAAGATATAATGGAAAAATTTAACTTAACTCCTGCTCAATATATAAAAATCATTCCATATCTTGAAAAAGAATATTCTCTTGATAAAGAGATCGAAGGCTCGGAAAATTCTACACTTTTAAATCTTTATGAAGACAACTCTTTTAATCCCGAAAGTACTCTTGAACAAAACTCAACGCTAAAACATCTAAATCATATATTGGAAACTAAACTAAATTATAAAGAGAGATATATTATAAGAAAAAGATATAACTTAGATAATAATGACAAAAAAAGCACTCTAAAAGATATTTCTAATGAACTCGGGATATCTTCTGAAACTGTAAGACAAATTGAAAAAAGAGTACTCAAAAAACTTAGAGAAGAACTTTATCAATAAATATTGACATTAATTTTGGGTTTTGTTCTACTTAATTATCAGGAATGAATATCAAAAATGTTTTTCTTTTAATAAAGAAAAATAAAACAAAAATTAAAATATTATCCATTATAGCTACTATTATTAGTGCATCAATCTTACTCTTCTCTAGTCTGATATTTATTAAAAAAAATTCAAATGCTCTTAACTTCAATTTAAAGGAAAAATTGAAAAAAATTAAAAAAGAAGATTTAATGAAAAAGAGAAAAAAAAACAAAAATAAATCTTTAAAACCCGAGTTTTATCTCATAATTGATGATGTTGGATACGATGAATCTATGTTAGAAAAATTCATAAAAATTAATCTAAAAATTAACTTCGCAATTATTCCTTTCCTACCTAAATCAATGCATGCTTATAATAAACTAACAAGTAAAAATAAAATTACAATGATTCACTTTCCAATGCAATCAAAGTACAAAAATTCAATAGAAAAATTTCACATTAACCTCAATGATAATGAGCATACAATACGAACAAAAATTGAAAAAACATTTAAAGAATATCCTAATGCAAGAATAATGAATAATCACATGGGAAGCCTCATTACATCAAACGCAAATATAATGAAAATAATTTTAACTAAGCTTAAAGAAGAAAATAGATATTTCTTTGACAGCTTTACCACTAAAGAAAGTATATCAACAAAAGTTGGAGAAAAAATTGGGATAAAGGTAGAGAAAAGAGATATCTTTCTTGATAATAAAGACACTGAAAAAGATGTCATTGCATCACTTGAAAAAGCAAAACAAATAGCAAGAATAAAAGGAATTGTAAAAGTAATAGGACATATTTGGTCAAAAAATACCTTTAAAATACTCAAAAAAGAATCAGAAAGCTTAGATAAAGAATTTGAATTTAAAAACTTAATAAACCTTTATGAAAAAGAGGAAAACAATGAAAGTGCTTGGCATAGAAAGCTCCTGTGATGATTGCTGTGCAGCTATCGTAGAAGATGGTATTAAAGTTTTAAGCAATATTAAACTTAGCCAAGACGAACACAAAAAATACTATGGTATAGTTCCAGAGATTGCATCAAGATTGCATACAGAATTTATTATGTATGTTTGCAAAAAGGCTCTAGCAGATGTACATATGAATGTATCAGATATTGACTTAATAGCAGTGACCTCTAAGCCAGGCCTTATTGGTTCTTTAATTGTTGGGGTAAATTTTGCCAAAGGTTTATCAATAGCCATTAACAAACCCTTAATCTGCATTGATCACATTTTAGGACATCTATACTCTCCACTAATGACTAAAAAATTAGAATACCCATTTCTATCTCTTATCTTAAGTGGAGGACACACAATACTTGCAATACAAAATAATTTTGATGATATCCAAATACTTGGGCGAACCCTTGATGATGCTTGTGGAGAAGCTTTTGACAAGATATCCAAGCACTACGGCATGGGATTTCCAGGAGGACCCAATATAGAAAAATTATCTAAAAGTGGTAATGAATATGCATTTAATTTCCCAGTCACAATTTTTGAAAAAAAAGAAAATTGGTATGACTTTTCATATTCTGGCCTTAAAACAGCATGCATACATCAAATTGAAAAATTTAAAAACAAACATGAAAAAATAACAAAAAATAATATCGCTGCAAGTTTTCAAAGAGTAGCTTTTGAAATCTTGTTAAATCCAATCAAAAGAGCAATAAAAGATACTAATATAAAAAAATTAATAATATCCGGGGGTGTCGCCAGCAACCTTTACTTAAGAGAAAAAATCAAAAATCTTGGAATAGAGGCCTACTACCCACCAACAGAGCTTTGCACAGATAATGGAGCAATGATTGCAGGAATTGGATATCATATGTATTTAAAATATGGAGCAAGTCCAATTGAAACCGACGCAAGTTCAAGAATAGAAACATATAAATATAGGAAGAAAATAAACTTATGAAAAGAGTATTAGCAATGCATGATATTTCAACCATAGGACGCACATCACTTACAATGTGTATTCCAGTTATCTCATCATTTAATATGCAAGTCTGCCCATTTGTAACTGCTGTTCTCTCGGCAACAACAGCTTATAAAGAATTTGAAATAATAGATTTAACAAATGAATTAGAAAAATTTATTTTATCCTGGAAAAACCAAAATGAAAACTTTAACATATTTTATAGCGGATTTCTTGGAAATAATAATCAACAAAAAATAATAAAGAACATGTTAAAAACATTAAAGTTTGAAAAAATCATAATTGACCCTGTTTTTGCAGACAACGGATTACTTTACCCTATTTTCGACCAAAAAATTGTAAGTGGTTTTCGCAGCTTAATAAAACACGCAAACATTATAACACCTAATATTACAGAGCTTAAAATGCTTACTAAAACTGAAAAGATACACAATAAAGACGAAATAATTAATGCTATATTAAGCCTTGAAATAAAGGGAATAACTGTAGTTACCAGTGTAGAAAAGGATAATCTTACTGGAACAGTTGCCTATAATCCAAAAACAAAAGAATATTCAGAAATTTTCTTAGAAAAATTGGAAAAAAATTTTAGCGGTGCAGGAGATCTATTTGCTAGCTTATTAATAGGATACTTGGAAAAATTGGATATAGAACAGGCCTTAAAAAAAGCAACTAGAGTAATTCACTCAATAATAAAATATTCTATTGCAAATAATAATTCCCAAAAAGAAGGTATTCAAATTGAACAATTTCTAAAAAATAATTTCAATGCCACTCAAATCGATTTTTAAGCTCAATTTAGCAGTATTTTAGAATTTAGAATGAGAAATCTCAATCAAATAAAAGCAGTATTTAATATTTGCATTAAAATGTACTATTAATTTAAAATAAGAATATAATTCAACTTATGTTGCTAAAATTTAATCAATGAATAAAAGAGGAGCATGAAAAATAAAAGTATAATATTTTTTACAGGAGGAGGTACTGGAGGGCATGTTTTCCCAGGGATAGCAATAATTGAAACTTTAAGAAAATTAGACAAGAATATTGAATTTTTCTGGTTAGGGCAAAAAGAATCAATAGAAGCTAAAATCATAAAAGAATATTCTCACATTAAATTTATTGAAATTCCATCCGGAAAACTTAGAAGATATTTCTCACTACAAAATTTTACCGATTTTCTAAAAATTATAGCTGGAATAACTAAAAGCTTTTTTATAATAAAAAAGTATAAACCTAAAATTATATATGCAACTGGAGGCTTTGTATCAAGTCCTCCTATTATTGCAGCAAGTTTTTTTAAAGTAAAAAAAATAACTCATGAAATGGACCTTGATCCTGGCCTTGCAACTAAAATTAATTCAAAGTTTGCAAACAAAATACATATCAGCTTCAAAGAAAGTACAAAATATTTTAAAAATAAAAATGTCATATACACAGGTTCGCCAATTAGGGCGGAATTTACAAATCCAAATCCAAATATTATAAAAACCCTGTCTCACAGCACAGAAAAGCCTATTATTAGCTTACTAGGAGGTTCTCTTGGAGCAGAAGTTTTAAATAAACTAGCAGCCAATATCAAAAATAAAATTGACGCCTATTTCATACACCAATGTGGCAAAAGTCTAGATGAAATTAGAGAAAATAATTATCTAAGACGTCCGTTTTTTAATGCAGAAGAAATGTCAAGCATAATCAAATTTTCAAATATAATAATTAGCAGAGCTGGGGCTGGAGCCATTAAAGAATTTGCTAACGCGGGAGCTTGTGTAATACTTATTCCATTCAAAAAAGGATCAAGAGGTGACCAAGTTAGAAATGCAAGCTTACTAGAAGAACAAAATGCATGCTTAAAAATAGAAGAAGAAAATTTAAATGAAAATATTATTATAAATACTATACAAGAAATATTGGAAAATAAAGAAAAAGCCAACATATTAAGATTTAATATCAATAAATTTCATCAACAAGGTTCATCAAACCTAATAGCTAATATATTATTAAAAGAATTTGAGGAAATAGAATGCTAGAACAAAATCCCGTTAAAATAACTGGTATAGCCGACATATTAATAACAATAATTTTTGTCTCGCTAGGGTTTAGAGGATTTTTAAGAGGTTTTATTAAAGAAATTGGTGGATTTATTGAAGTTTTTGCTTTAATACTTTTACTTTACAATAAGACTCATAATTTTCAAGCATTTATATCTCCTATTCTTGAACTATCCTATATTCAAGCATTATTAGTATTTTTTCTATTAATACATATAGGATTTCTAATATTACAATCACTCATTGAATCAATAAT
The DNA here is from genome assembly GCF_014084025.1 of Borrelia sp. A-FGy1. Classification (NCBI taxonomy): domain Bacteria; kingdom Pseudomonadati; phylum Spirochaetota; class Spirochaetia; order Spirochaetales; family Borreliaceae; genus Borrelia; species Candidatus Borrelia mahuryensis. The sequence goes on along the minus strand of NZ_CP043682.1, from coordinate 817,620 downwards.
AAGTCAACTTAAACTACTATTTTTTAATAGAATACTTGGTCTAATACTTGGGCTATTTGAAGCTTTTGGAATAATTGCAATTGTAATTTATTTAATTCACTCACAACAAATCTTTAAACCCTCTTACTTTTTAGAAGGAAGTATATTAATTGAATATCTTAATCCTGGGATAAAATATTTTTTCAAATTATCAAAAATACAATAAAGAAAAATAAATAAATGGAATTACTACCTAAAATCACTAAAGAAATATTTAATGAATATGAAAAGGGAAATCTCCCTAATACGATGCTTTTTTGGGGAGAAAGGTTCTCTTCTAAAAGGATAAGTGCTCTTGCTCTTGCCAAAAAAATATTAAATTCACAAACCTTAACAAATCCTAATCTACTAATCTTCTCAAGTTTTAACACAACAGAAGCAAAGGCATTTCTTAATTCAGACTCAAATGAAGTTATAAATAAATATCTAAAATATGTTAAGAATATCATTTTTACTAAGTACAACTTCAGCAATGATAAAAAATTAAAAAAAATAGAAAAGAACGTTAATTTCATTAATAATATTTATTATAAAAATGAATATAACAACACTGTAAAAAAAGAACTTATTAAAAAAATTGAAGAGATTACGAAAGACATAAATTTTAACATTACTATTAATGACATTAGAAAGATTAGATCTTGGGTTTTCTCTGAAAAAGAGAAGATAAAAGTAATCTACATGAATGAAACTGAAAATCTATCTTTTAATGTTTATAATTCACTTCTTAAAATATTAGAAGAACCTCCTTTAAATATTTATTTTATATTAACCACAAGAAATAAAAACAAAATTCCAAAGACAATACTATCAAGGCTGAGATGCTACAGATTCCAAAAAGAAAATAGAGAATTTGAGATTAAAAAATTTAAATCAATTTTTAAAAAAAATGAGACACTCACAACCGAAGAATATTTTAATTCATTTCATAATGAAGAAAGTAAAAGATTAAAAGAAGAAGTAAAAAAAGTTTTGAGCATAATAAAAGAAAAAAAAGGACTATTTAATATTGACACATTTAATTTTTTAAAAGATGATGAGATATTTACATCATTTCTAAAAGAACTTACTTTTCAACTTAGAAACGAATTTTTAAACCAAAATTTAGATATTAATATCTATCTAAAAAGATTAGAACATTTAAAACATATTTCAAAACACATGCCCTATAATCAAAACAAAAAGCTAATAGTAGAAAACTTAATACTAATTTACGAGGATTAATGAGTAAATTTTTTAAAAAAGCCTTATCTAAGCTAAATAAACTATCAAGCGAGCAAAAACTAAAGTTTATTCAAGATCTCTATAAAAAAATAGAAATATATGACGGAATTTTTGCATCTATTAATGAAGGGATTCTTGTACTTGATAAACTTAATAACATAATTTATTTAAACAAAATGTTATTTCAAATACTAACTCTTAATTCTGATTCTAAACTAGAAAACCTTAACGATATCCAAATTCCGACCTTAACAAATTTAATAGAAGAGCTAGCAATAAATGAAGATAAGATCATAGATCACGAGATCCAAATTTCAACAAATATTTTTATTAAAATATCATTCATGCCATATGTTAAAGATCAAAAACTTGAAGGAAATATTATTTTAATTGAAGATATCAAAGATAAAAAACATAAAGAAGAACTTTTTAGAAGAGCAGAAGCCTTAGCTGCCTTTACAAGACATGCAAGAAATATTGCACATGAAATTAAAAATCCATTAGGGGCAATTGATATAAATTTGCAGCTACTCAAGAAAGAAATAGACAGACAAAATTTTAAAAGTTCTAAAGCAAATAATTATTTTAAAATAATAAAAGAAGAAATAAATAGAATGGACAAAACTGTAACAGACTTTTTATTAACAGTAAGGCCTATCAAGATAACAGCCGAAAAAAAAGATATAACTGATATAATAAAAAGCGTATATAACTTGTTAAATCCAGAATTAAAAAATAAAGATATTAAATTTATACTCAACCTCAAAAAAGTAAGCCCTGTTTTAATTGATGAAAAACTTTTAAGACAAGTAATAATAAACATAGTAAAAAACGCAGAAGAAGCTCTAATTGAATCAAATAAAAAAATAAAAAAAATAGATATTTCTATATACGATAGTAAAGATAAAATATATATAAATATAAAAGATAATGGAGATGGAATTAAAGATGAAGCAAAGGATGAAATATTTAAGCCACAATTTAGTACAAAAGAAAAAGGAAGTGGAATAGGACTCACTATTTCTTATAAAATAATAAAAGAACACGGAGGTGAAATTTTTGTAGAGAGTAAAAACATGAAAGGAACAACTTTTACAATTACTCTTCCAAAATTAAACACAGACAAAATTTTAATTGAAGGATATTTAGAAAATGAGTAAGTTACTTGTAGTAGATGATGAAAAAAATATAAGAGAAGGAATAGCAACTTATCTTGAAGAGGAGGGGTTTTTTGTATTTACTGCTAGTGATGGAGAAGAAGCTCTTGAAACAATTGAAAATGAAAAAATTGATGCTATAATAGCTGACCTCAGAATGCCTCTATTATCAGGAGAAGAATTATTAAAAATTGTAAAAGATAAAAATCCAAATATACCTTTCATTATTCTAACAGCACATGGGACCGTTGATTCAGCAGTTGATGCTATGCGAGAGGGTGCTTATGACTTTTTAACAAAACCAGTTGATCTTGAAAGATTATTACTCATAATAAAAAGAGCCTTAAACAGTCAAAATGATAAAATTCATAAAAGCTTATCTTCAAAAAATATTATTATTCGAAAAGATTTAAACTATTATGAACATATTCTTGGAAAATCTCTTGTCATGCAAAAGATTTTGGAGCTCGTAAAAAAAATTGCTAAATCAAAAGCATCTGTGCTAATAACTGGAGAAAGTGGAGTTGGAAAAGAAGTAATAGCAGATGCTATTTTTGACCTATCAAATAGAAATGATAAACCCTTCATTAAAGTAAACTGTGCAGCACTCTCTGAAAGCATACTTGAAAGCGAACTTTTCGGACATGAAAAAGGCGCATTTACAGGTGCCATATCTCAGAAAAAAGGAAGGTTTGAACTTGCCGATAAGGGAACAATATTTTTAGATGAAATAGTAGAAGTATCACCTGAAGTTCAGGTAAAATTACTAAGAGTTCTTCAAAATAAAACATTCGAGCGCGTAGGTGGAGAACTTACCATGCAAGTTGACATTAGATTGTTAACAGCAACAAATAAAAATATTGAAGAAGAGATCAAGAAGGGAAGATTTAGGGAAGACTTATTTTACAGGCTAAATATAATAAACATCAATATTCCGCCCTTAAGAGAGAGAAAAGATGATATATATAACCTAACAAGCATACTAATTAAAAGCGTTGCTAGCGAAAACAATAGAGAAGAAAAAAGCATCTCTAACGATGCACTCAAAGCTCTTTATGCATATGATTGGCCAGGAAATATTAGAGAGTTAAAAAATGTACTTGAAAGTGCCCTCATATTATCTAAGGGAAAGCAAATTCTAAAAGATGACCTGCCACCAAAAATTAAAAATAATGCAAATCAAATAGTTAAAATAACATTACCAATAGGCATAAGCTTAAAAGAAGCAGAAAGGGAAATTATTAAGCAAACACTTCTATATTCTAAGCATAACAAAAGCAAATGTGCAGAAATACTAAAAATAGGAAGAAAAACACTTCACAATAAAATAACAGAATACAACATCGACTAAATATATGTTAAAAACAAAACTATATTATTAATTAATAATGAATATTAAAATAACTTATGTTTTTAATACTGTATACTTTTGATACTAAAATTTCTATAAAATGAAAATAAATATATCAAGTTGTTACAATATTAAGTAAAAACTTTAATTAAAGTGTATCATAAAATTATCCTATTATATCTTATCTATTTATAGATTATAATATTAGAATTAAAATAATATGATAATATATTTTTATATTGCTTTAAAATTATATAACTACTTTAAAATCTTAACAGGATTAATGGGTATATCTTTTTTTAATATTTCAAAATGTAGATGAGGCCCTGTCGTACGTCCTGTTTGCCCTACTCTACCAATAATATCTCCTACTTTTAAAATATCTCCCTTAGAAACAATATAAGAATTAAGATGCCCATAAAGAGATTTAATATTGTTTTTGTGTTCAACAACAACAAAATTTCCATAAATATCGTTATATCCAACCAAAACTACAACACCATAAGATGAACAAAATACTAGAGTACCCATTGGTGCTGCAAGATCTATTCCTGTATGAAAACTATCCCTACCCGTAAAGGGATCCTCCCTATATCCAAAATCAGAAGTAACAATAAATTTCTCTAAAGGAAAAATAAAATCAGAATTTAAGAAAAAAAGAATTTCTGTGTTTGAAAAAAAACTCAAATCTGGCTGCTTAGCATAATCAAAAAAATAAAATTCATAAATTTTATTTTTTCTCTTAACTTTTATCTTCTCTGCTTTTTTCAGGTCCCTTGTAGCCAAAAGTAAATTATTAAATCTATAATTCTTATTATCAAGGATAAAAAGACCTTTCTTATTAGGTATTAAAATTTCTTGCCCCTTACTTAAAAAAGGAGAATCTAGCAAATTAATAGTAGCAATACTAGCCTGCCATCCATTTACTTTATTTGCAATCTTAAAAAAAGTATCACTTTTTTTTACTTTATATAAATAAATAAATAAAGGAATATTCTCGCCTCTATTGTATTTAGAAATTTTTGCCCTAAGATCAGAGAAAATAGGATCTTTATTTGAAAAATTTTTTATCTCAGGATAAGAATAAATATAATTAAACTGAAGAAAGCAAAAAATAATCTCTAATATAAAAATAACCTTATTCACATATAGAACCTAAATAACACATTTAGCTTAAATTTAACAAAATTTTTAAAAAAAAGATATAACAGATAACCTTGTAAATAATAACAAACTGTATTAAACTAATTTTAATTATGGAATTAAATGAATACCAAAAGCAAGCAAAAAAAACGGCTAAGTATAAAAACAAAAAAGAAGAACTAATTTTAACAACACTTGGTCTTGCAGGAGAGACAGGAGAAGTTATAGAAAAAATAAAAAAATTGGGTCGTGATAAAGACTACGTACTTGACAAGGAATATTTATTATCTATTAAGAAAGAGCTTGGCGATGTTCTATGGTACATTTCAAGCTTAAGTAATAATCTTGGAATAACACTTGAAGACGTTGCTATTACCAACTTAGAGAAATTAAAAAAAAGATATCAAGATGGAACAATTAATGGTGAAGGAGATGAACGATAAAAGATACCTTAACCAACCAAATTAAGAAGATATTATGCTCAGTGTTTATATAAAGGGATTGTTAATTGGGATTGCAAATATCATGCCTGGAGTCTCAGGTAGTACATTAGCATTAGCACTAGGGATTTACTATAAAATAATACATTCTTGTTCTAATATTATAAAACTAAGGGATAGCAAAAATATAACTTTTCTTATACCACTTTTTCTTGGAATACTAACTTCAATAATAATATGCTCAAAAGCACTTAAAATCTACCTATTAGATGGAGGAATAAAAGAAGCATGCTTAACAATGTTTTTTGTAGGATCAATTACAAGAATTTTATTTATCATAAAAAAAGAAATTAAAATAAAAGAAATTACTAATAAAGATAATAACAATATGAAGTACTACTTATTCTTGATCGGATTTTTTTCTACAATATTTCTTTTAATCATAAGAAGCCATAATTTGTCCTTTGATATCTCTAAATATCAAGACAAAAACTCAATAGAGTACTGTTTATTAATTATTGGCTCAGGTCTAATAAGCGGATCTGCGATGATTATACCAGGAATATCAGGTTCAATACTATTAATAATACTTGGAACTTACAAAGAAATCATAAATATTGTCTCTACCCTTAACATAAAGCTATGCATATTATTTAGCATATCTACAATAATAGGATCAGGAATCACAATACTAATAATAAAAAAAACCATAGACAAACATCTAATTAAATTCCTTTATTTATCTAGTGGTCTAATATTAGGTTCAATTTCACAAATGCTATTTATAATAATAAATCTTAACTTTAATCCCTCTCTAATTTTCTTCATTATACTTATCATTTTATTCACCTTAGGATTACAAACAATCAAAATAATTGAAATTAGGTTAAAAACCAGTTCATAAAATTTTTTATACCGAAGACCGGACTTGAACCGGTACGGATTTCTTTCCTCAGGATTTTAAGTCCTGTGTGTCTACCACTTCCACCACTTCGGCATTGCTAGTAATAATATAATAATCAAATTATGATGTCAATAACTAAATATTTTAAAAGTTTATTAAATAATACTCAATAACAATATTTTAAAATTTTTTAAATAAAATTTATATAAAACATGATAAAAAATTAATAGCTATTTGATACAAAAAATTAGAATAAACCTTATAGTTAAATCTTTGATTATATTTATAGACTAGTTGAAAACCTGAATCAAACTAAAACCTTTCTAAGAATTAAACCCAATATAATAAGTTAAGTTTTATTAAAAATAAAATCCAATTTTGTGTTGCAAATTTAAACATATTCTTGATTATCAATCAATTAAACTAAAAACAACAATTTCATAATATATATCTCTAAAATTAAAATCAACTATAATATCTAATCCTTGCTTATACATACCCCCTCCCTCTCTCTTCATCAAAACTTAAAATCCTAGTTTTAATAAATTTTTAGCAAATAAATATAATAGAATAATTATTATTTTAACCAATAAAATATTGGTTTCTAAAATTCCCAAATCAAACTCTGTTATTAATAAATCTAATTCCTCTTAACATTTAATTTCTTAATAATAATAAAACCAAAATCTGATAAGATATTGTAAGTAAATCTAACAATAAATTTAGAGAATCAAAAGTTTGATTTAAATTATCAGCTACAAGTTTTATTCCACTTTAGGTAAAGTATAAGATAATACTAGAAGACTAAGAAATAAATTTTTCAAGTTCAAGTCTAGTTTCAACAATCTTAAATACAAGACCATATTTCATTGCATCTTTGCTATTTAACCAAAAATCTCTATCAGTATCATTTTCTACTTTAGAAAGATCTTGGCCCGTTTCTTTTGCAATAATAATATTAAGTTCTCTCTTAATTTTATTAAGCTCATTTGTATAAATCTCAATATCTGTAGCTACGCCTTTAAAACCACTTAAAGGTTGATGCAATAAATATCTTGCACGAGGCAAAGAAAATCTACTCTTTGATCCTGATGCCAAGAATATCAAAGCACCCGCACTAGCAACAAGTCCAACCCCAATTGTGAAAACTTTAGGCTTAACAAATCGTATCATATTAAAAATAGCAAATCCAGCATCAATATCACCACCCTCTGAATCAATATAAACAAATATAGGCTTCGTACAGTCCGAGGCTTCTAAAAATAATATCTTTTCTTGAAATAACTTTGAAGTATCCTTATTAATCTCTCCTGTAACAACTATTGCCCTGCTCTTTAAAGCAAATTCTAATGATTGATTTATTTCTGCTTGTGTTTTATTATCTATACAGCTCATGCTCTTCCTTTTTCAACAAATATAATAATACATATTATAATTTAAAAAAGGTTTTAAATGTCTAATACACCAAAAAATTATTCAATAACTATACTAATCACTATTGGTATAATAATTAAAGTAGAAAAAACAATAGTTAAATCTTTAAACAAAGGTAAAAACATAATTTTCATATATCACTTAAATGAAAATGAAAAAATAAACTTAAAAAATCTGAAAAAATATACAAAAGCAATTAAATATAATCTTTTAAATAAAAAAAATAATTCATTATTTAACAAAACACTAGATTTAAACATACATAATAAAATAGATGTTCTAATAAATAATGCACCAATCTTTAAACAAAAGATTCTAATAAATTTCAATAGCAAAAGATTCAATAAAAATTTACAAATAAACAACTTAGAAATACTTAAAATTGGTAAACAATTCTTAAAACAAAAAATTAAAAAGTTAAGTATCACAAATATTCTAGACCTAGGTACTTCTTATTACAATAAAAACTATTTTGAATATAATTTGTATAAAAAGTTGATTTCTAATGTCACAAAAGAATTAAAATATGAGAAAAGTCTAGATGATATAGTCAACGGAATTGCTAAACTTACGATAAAAAATTACAGAATCTTACTTAATGAAAATCCCAAAAAGATTAATCTACTATTTAAATTTGAAAACTCATCAGATACAGTAAGAAAAACAAATTTTTTAATCAAATCAAAATTTATTACAGGAAAATTAACATTTATTAACAGAAGTAAAGTTTAAAAGGGATATTATTATGGAATTTGAATTTGCAGTAATTGGAGGAGGCATTGCTGGAAGTACTTTAACTTATGAGCTACTTAAAAGAAAAAAAAGCGTAATTTTATTTGACAATGAAGATGAAAAGGCAACAACTGTGGCAGGAGGTCTTATTAATCCTATTATGGGAAGAAAAATGAACCTTGCTTGGAAAGAGCCTGAAATTTTCAAATTCGCAATTCAATACTATAAAGAAATTGAAAAAAATATTGAATGTAATTTTCTAGAAGAAAAGTCAATATTTAGACCATTTACTACAAAAACACAGAAAGAAGAACTTATTTTAAAAATAAAAAAGGATAAAAATATAGAAAAATTCATATTATCAATTATCAATGGAAAAATTCATGACTTTTCCATTGATAATTCAGGAGGTATGTTAATCAAGGGAGCTATAATTAACACAAATTTGTATATAAAAAATCTTAAAAAATATTTCATAAAAAAAGATGCGTACATTAAATCAGAAATCAATGAAGATTCAATTCAAATAAATGAACAATCATTTCAAATCAATGAATTTAAATTCAAAAAATTAATATTTACAAGAGGATATAAAGAAACAACTACAAATCTCTTCTCATATCTTCCATTCAAACCAGCAAAAGGAGAAATTCTTATATTAGAAATCAAAGAATTAAATCTTAGAGAAGTTTATAACAGACATGTTTCATTAATACCATTAAAAAATAATAAATTTTATCTTGGTGGAACTTACGAATGGGAAAATTTAGACACAAGTACAAATGAATGGGCTAAAAGGAAACTTATAGAAAAGCTTAAAAAAATCACAAACCTAAGTTATAAGATCATCCAACATAAAGCACATATAAGACCCTCTACTCTTGATAGAGAACCTTTCCTTGGAGAACACACAAAATACAAAAATATATTCATATTAAATGGGTTAGGAACAAGAGGTATATCAATGGCACCATATTTATGTCAAAGTATTTTAAATTATATTGAAAAGAAAATTACTATCCCAAGTTATTATGACATTAAAAGATATTCAAGTTTATATAAAGAAACAAATAATTTTAATTGCAATATATCTAAATTTTTAAAAAAATAATATAATATGTAAATATAAAATAGTTTCTAATTATGTTTTAATGAAATGAACATTTTCACTAAAACATAAGGAGCATTTACTATTAAAATCAAAAATAAGAAGGAAATCCAAAATAACGATATAATTTAATCGTTTATTTTTAAAATAAAACTCCACTTTTATTTTTATTCATTAAAAACAAAAAAATTGGGAGAGCATTTTTGAGTTTCAATATTAATATTCTTGGTACAGGAGGCACAAGACCACTATATAACAGATATTTAACTTCTATTTTAGTAGAATACTATGGAGATAATTTTTTGTTTGATTGTGGAGAGGCTACTCAAATGTCACTTAGAAAACAAAAAATATCATGGCAAAAAATCAAAATCATATGCATCACGCATTTACATGCCGATCACATTACAGGATTACTTGGAATAGTAATGCTTATGGCACAAAGTGGAGAAACAAGAAAAGAACCCCTTACTATCATTGGACCCATTGGAATTAAAAAGTATTTAGAAACAAATATTGAGCTTTTGAAAGTACATAAAAATTACGAAATAATTTATAAAGAAATAATAATTAATAAAACAGATGAGATTCTATATGAAGATAAAAGGAAAAGAATTAAATATATAAAATTAAGACATTCTGTAGATTGTGTTGGATATCTATTTATAGAAAAAGATAAGCCTGGAAAATTTGATAACCAAAAAGCAGAAATTCTTAATATCCCGAAAGAACACATTAGGAAAAAATTACAGGATGGTCACGAAGTAATTCTTAATAAAAGGAAAATATTACCCTCTGATGTTTTAGGAAAATCTCAAAAAGGACTAAAATTTGCATACATTACAGATACAGGCTATTTTGAAGAATTAATCACACATATTAAAAACTTTAATTTAGTTATAATTGAAAGTACATTTAAAAATGAACTAAAAAAAGAAGCTGAAAAAAAATTGCATTTAACTGCACAATCAGCAGCAATAATTGCAAAAAGGGCAAAGGTTATTCAAACAGGACTCATTCATTTTAGTGAAAGGTATACACTAAATAAAGACTTATGTGAATTACTAAATGAAGCAAAGCAAGAATATCCAAATGGAGAAATATTTTTAACAAAAGATGGGATGAGACTTGAAGCAGATAAAAATAGATTTATTATAAAATATTAATATCTAAGGAGAAATATATGATAAATGTAAAAAATGTCACTAAAACATATGGTTCATTTACAGCACTCTTTAATGTTAGCTTTAAAGTTAGCGAAGGAGAAATACTTGGCATACTTGGTCCAAATGGAGCAGGAAAATCTACATTAATCAAAATTTTAACATCATTTCACTACCCCAACAAGGGCAATGTAAAAATCTTTGAAAAAGATATCACAGAACATCCAACAGAAATATTGCAAAATGTAGGGTACGTACCTGAAAAACTAGCTCTTTATCCTGAATTATCTGTTAATGAATATTTAAGTTTTATCTCAGAAATAAAAGGCATTCAAAACCCCAAAAAAGAAATAGATAAAGCGATAAGTATTTTTAAAATAGAAAGTGTAAAAAACAAATTAATATCTAATTTATCAAAAGGATTTAAACAAAGAGTAGGAATAGCCGGTGCCTTATTAAATAATCCTAAGCTTGTAATTCTTGATGAACCTACAAATGGACTTGACCCAAATCAAATTATAGAATTCAAAGAATTCTTGAAAGAACTGGGAAAAACCAGCACAATACTTTTCTCTTCTCATATTTTAAGCGATGTTGAATCAATTTGTAAAAGAATAATTATTATAAACAACGGAGAAATTATTGCTGATGACACTAAGGAAAATATAGCTAAAAACAGACTAAAAGAGACTGAGATAGATCTAATTGTATATAAAGATTCTGTCATAAATAAAGAACATTTTAACAATAATAACAATATATTTAAATTGCTAAAAGAAGAAGAATATGAAAACGAAATTAACATTTCACTAAAACTTGCATCTGATAAAACTGAAAAAGAACTCTTTAATTATATTGTAAGTAAAGGTATAGTATTAAAAGCAATGATTCCAAAATATGAAAGCTTAGAAAAAATATTTAGCAAACTAACAAAGGAGAAAAAATAATGAAAATAAATTTAAGGAAATCTCTAGCTTTGTCAAAAAAAGAATTAAAAGTTTTATTCGGTACACCAACAGCATACGTTGTAATCTTATTTTTCATATTGTTCATAAACTTTTCTTTCATTTTTTTCTCAGGTTTTTTTATTAAAGACAATGCTTCATTAATGTCTTATTTTTCATCAATGCCAATTGTTTTAATGTTCGTATTGCCTGCACTTAGTATGGGAGTTTTTTCAGAAGAACATAAAACAGGAAGCATTGAATTACTTTACGCACTGCCAATAAATCCAAAAGAAATAGTAATTGGAAAATTTATCACACTTAAAATATTTACACTAATACTTTTTGCCTTCACTTTACCCCTTACAATAATGACAATTTTTATGGGTGAATTTGATCTTGGCATAGTATTTCTTCAATATTTAGGAATAATTCTCTATTCTTATTCCGTTCTTAGTATGGGAGTATTTATATCTTCCATTACCAAAAGTCAAATAGTATCCTATATATTAACAGTATTTCTTCTAATGCTAATAATATTTTCAGGAAAACTAATAATGATATTTGGGAAGGAAAACATACTTGGAGAAATACTCAATTTTATCTCAATTGCCAATCACTTTAGTTACTTTAATATGGGAATATTAAACCTATCAGATCTTATTTACTTCATAACATTTTCATTTACATTTTTAATATTAAGTTCATATAGCATAAGATTGAAAAAATGGAGATAATTATTTATGAAAAATAAAAATAACGAGAATCTAAACTTAATTTTAAACCTTGCAATAATATTTCTAATTCTTTGTAATACATCTATTTTAGTATTCAAAATAGATTTTACTAAAAATAAAGCGTTCACAATTTCTTCAGTTACAAAAGATTTATTTTCAAATGCAAACGAAAAAATATATATTACCTACTATAATTCCTCAAGTCTTGGTAATTATTTTGCATTTCCAGATCAAATAAAAAATTTCCTAATAAGCTTTTCTGATGCTTCAAATGGAAAAGTAATTTACAAAGAAATAGATGCTGATAAAGTATCATATCCTCTAGAACAAATTGGAATTCCATCTCAACAAATTGACCTCAGAGACATAAATCAACTTTCCATACTTAAAATATATTCAGGAATTGAAATAATTTACGAAGAAAAACGAGAAGTACTCCCCATTGTAACTGAAATTGGAAACTTAGAGTATGAACTTGCAAGTAGCTTAGATAAATTAATAAACAATACAAAAAAAGTATTAGGGCTTGTTTTTGGTGATGAAACATTAAAAGAAACACATAAAAGATTCATAGAAATAATGAATAAAGCTTTCAAAACCGATATTAAAGAAATTAACATTAACAAAGAAAAACTAGAAGAAATCAATGGATTATTTATAATTGGTGCTAAAGAAATTAATAATGACTCAATTAAAAAAATTGATGAATTTATTATAAACAATGGAAAAGTATTATTTGCTATAAGCAAAATAGATTATAATCCCCAAAATCCATACGCAACATCTCCAATTAAATCTCCACTTTTCAATCTAATTGAAAGTTATGGAATTAAATACAATGAAAACATCATTCTTGATAAAAGAGCTCCAAATCTTTTCCTAGGAGGATACTTTCAAATCTATTACCCATGGATATTAATTAACAAAAGTAACCTTATCAATCCAAAAAATCCTTTATTTAAAAATTTCTATGATGCTTTAATTCCTTGGAGTAGCTCACTAGAACTTATAGAAAACAAAGAAAATGGAATAAACTACTTATCTTTATTTGCAAGCTCTAAAGAATCTTGGGAAATTAGCGATGAAAATATTTCAAGTATAGCACTGCATTCATTCGATGTTCCAAAAACCTTTGACAAAAAAGATACACAAAAAATTTTAGGATATTATATTGAAGGCCAAATTAAAAGTTTATATAATGACAAAAAGTCCAAAAATTCAAAAATAATTTTTCTAGGTTCAAGTATGGTATTTAGTGATTATATGTATAATGGATCCCCTTCAAATTTTGAACTTGCTGGACGAATTTCAGATCACCTAATGCAAAAGGAAGAATTTTTTAGTATTAAATCAAGAGAAGTGCGCTCTAAACTAAAATTTGTAAATTCTTCACAAGAAATGTTAAATGCAAAGTTTTTATTAATAATAATAAATTTAATATTATTACCTATAACAATAATAATATTTGGACTTATAAGATTCACCCAAAAAAGAAGAATCAACTAAAAGGAGTTTTTATGAATAATAAATGCATATTGTTAGAAAAAAAAGAATACGTAAAAATAGCAATAATTTTTATTTTAATAAGTACATTTTTAGCGGGAATAGTATTTTCAAACAAAAATCAAACTAAAAGGCTTTTAGAAGAAAAATTATTTGAACTTGATTTTACTAAAATTGTAAAAATCGAGACAGAACTTGAAGGCACTCTTACAAAAACAGTAAAAGGATGGGAGCTTAAATACAACGATATAAATCTTCCAATTGATGAGAGAAGAGTTACCTCTATGATTAAAGCTCTAGAAAATTTGCAAAAAAATAAACTTGTAAGTAGAAATCCCCAAAAATACAAAGAACTAGGAATAAAAGAAAACCCAGATTTTAAATTTTTTGATGATAAAAATAATTTGATGACAGAAATATTTATTGGAAACCCGGGAGAAGGAGACTCTAGATTATCTTATATAAAAAGAAGTGATGATAATGTATACTTAACTAATAATATTTTCTTATCATATAAAGGAAACTCTTACAATACCTTTGCAAATACTAAACTTTTTAGAGAAAAAAATATAGACCTAGAAAGTTTATTGCTAACAGTACATAGTAAACCAAACAAAGATGAAGAAAATGCAATACAAAATAATTACAAAGTATTTAGAAAAGATGGTCTTTATTTTTTTAACGAAAAGCCTTTAAAACAAGAAAAACTATTACAAATTATAAAAGAATTCACAACAGATGGATTTGAAATAAATAAAAATAAAATCAAGGAATACAAGCTTCAATATAACATTGAAGTCATATGGAATAACAAAAGTATAAACAATATTGATGTTTATTTTAGTAAAAATGAAAAAGATAAAAATCTTTTACTTAAAAAAGATAAAGAAGACTATTACTATAGTACTAATAAATGGGCTTTTTTTGATGTATTCAATTTAGAAAAAAAAATAAAAACAACTGATAATGATTCTAATGAAGATCATCTAGATGAGAAGCATGATCACCATCACCAACATCATCACGAAGAACATGAACACTAGTATTTCGATATATACAGTACAATATAAAAATAGAAAAATGCAAATATAAAAGAGACATTAAAAAAAGATAAAAATTTAAAATATATAATATCCTGTTCTTTGGCAGGATATTATAATATACAACTAAACTAATTAAATCATTTCCCAATTCAAAATTAACCTTAAATTTTTTTATAAAAATGCTCTTCTTTAAAAGAACTGGATCTAATTTATCTGAAAATTTATAAATAAAATTATCTTTTGTTCTATAAACTAAAATCCCATTAACTGACGATAATAAATAATAAGAACTAACTAAATCATGCTCTCCTAAAGTTTTATCAAAATATTGTTCTAAATCTAGATCCTTAAAAAATTTCACATTATATGCTCTAATATTATCTGTTAAATAAGCAAGATCAAAATCAATCTGATTTATAAACTTGCTAATAAAATAAAAAAAAGTTAAAAATAAAAGTAGAACTGCAGTAATAAAAAACAAAAAATAGTACTTTATTAAACAAATAATTCCTACTCTCTTACTAATAAACGCTTAATCTTCTGCAAAATTTCATACTCTCGCCTAATCTTAAAACTACTAACCCTAGGACTAAATTCAAGATCTCCTTCCAGTTTATCAATAAACTTAACTAAAACTATTCTCTCTTCACTACTCAATCCAATCTTGCTCAAATATTCATTATCATCAAATTTATTTATTATCCTCTCAACCTCAGCAAAACTAAAAGTAGATAAATTATCTCTTAAATTGTCTTCTGTTTGTCCTTTAGAATATAAATTCACTTTTTCACTTTGCCCCAATTTATCCTCTAAATCATCTACTTTATTATCATAAAGGTTTTCTTCTTCAAAATAACCCTCAACACACTTCTGCAAGTCTGAACAGTTTAAATCTGTCTTTAAAACATCTTCAAAATTATCAAAATTGCCAAGATCTTTAAAAGAAAAAACATCATTAATTTCTTTTTTTTGATTATAAACAGATTCATTAGATTCATTTTTGTTATTACTAACTTCAGAAATAGAAACTTCATCTAAAATAGCCAACTCCTTCGAACTCAAACTCTCATTTTTTTCTTCTTTATTCAAAAGCTTTAAATTTTGATCAGAAAATTTTACTTCATTAAAGCTCTCATTTAAATAAAAATCAAGTTCCTCTAATCTGTTTCCCTCTTGTTTCTCTATTTCCTGTTTTTCTATTTTTTCCCCGTCTGTGGTCTTATTAGAAGAATCTCCGCCAAGATCAACATAACTAAAAGAAATATCATCACTATCTACATCTAAACTAGAAATAGCATCAATCTCTGCATTATCTAAAGCAAAAGAAGATTTTCCATCTAGTAAATTACTTTCTTTTCTTAAATCACAACTAATATTTAAAGATTCTGTATTTTCATTTTCTGCTTTAACTAGATTTTCTATCTCATTGCCACCTCCTTCCTCTAAAGATTTATGAAAACTAATATCGCCTGAAGCATTAAAATCTATACCAGAAACTTCTTCATCAGAACTACTTTTAGTTAAACTACATGCTAAATCACTTTCACTTAAAGTTTGTTTATTATCTTTTGAAATATCATTTAATCCTTCAAGCAGAGCATCTAACTCTTCCTGGTCAATTGCAATATTAGGCAAATTGTTCTCTTTTCTTAAAGAAAATTCACCAAATGAATTATCAAATTTACTATTAGAATGATTTAAAGAAAGCAGATTTTCAGGAGTTTTTAAATTAGGTTCATCAAATGCATGAGTAGAATCCAATCCATAACGAATTCCCTCCTCAACTCTTGAAATACGAACATCAACTTCTCTTAAATAATTAACTAACTCACCATGTCTTTTTTTTAAAGAACTATCTAATTCTAATAACTTTTCATCTAAAAATTCTTTAATTTTATCAGAATATAGCTTAACATTACTGCCAGAAAATGAAGAATTTAAAAATATACGACCCATATCAAAATCAACTTCTCTAGGACCTTCCTTGATAAAAAAAGCTTTTTTATAATCTGACATACTTAACTCTATTCTCCAAAATTATTTAACAAACCTTAGACGCATATCTCAAAGTCTATATACTTGTAAATATAATATATTAAGAATATAATTACAAGACAATATGTTTTTGATAAAAAAAATAATATTGTCAATTTATGTAGGTCTAATAAGCTATTTTATAATTATCCCAATATTTGGAGAGAGAGGGATTATTAACTATAAAGAATTGCACAATAATTTAATTTTAATGAAAAATCATATCGAAACTTTGAAAGAAGCACAGAAAACATTAAAAACAAGGTATATAAATCTACAAATCTCTAAACCTGCAATCTTAAGAGAAGCAAGCAAAATT
The DNA here is from genome assembly GCF_014084025.1 of Borrelia sp. A-FGy1. NCBI lineage: Bacteria > Pseudomonadati > Spirochaetota > Spirochaetia > Spirochaetales > Borreliaceae > Borrelia > Candidatus Borrelia mahuryensis. The sequence continues at coordinate 800,345 of NZ_CP043682.1, read as the reverse complement.
GGATACTATCCCAAAAATTCCATAGTAATAAAAAATTTAGATAACAATGAAAACTACAACCAAGGAAAGATTCTACACTTAAAAAATACACACAAAAATAATAACATAGATAAAAATTTTTACTTAATATCAATAGTCATATCTTTAATTTTTTATTTTGTATTAAGTTATTTGGAGAGTCTTAAAATTATTAATAAAGGAAGGTAACTTATAGCTACATTTATTTTAAAAAATATGTTCCTTACATTAATAAATATTATTATATCAACATTTTTTTGTGTATCACTGCTAAACATATTCTCAAATAACAATTACAATATTCCATTTATTCGAAAAAATATATTTAAAGAATATCTAGAATACATTGGACTACTTAAAAGTATTGAAAGCTATAAGATAGTATATGATTTGGACGCTAATATACCTCTAAGTAAAAATTATTTTGCTAAGCACATTGCAGGTAATTCATATATAGTATATAAAATAAAATATAAGGGACTAATATGGGGAACCCCTTCCTATTCACCACTCACAAAAGGAAAGTCAACAATAAAAGTAATTTTCAATAAAATAAAAAACACATTGAAAATATCAATCCCAGGAATTGTATTTTCTTACTTAATTTCAATTTCTTTTATTATTGCTTGGACTTTATCTGTAAAAAATAAAAGTATAGATAATATCTTAGACTATATAATGCTATTTCTAAACTCACTACCAAGAAATTTAACTGTAATATTACTAATTTCTTCACTCTATTATCTAAATATAAATCCAAAAAACTCAATAATAGGTGGGTTTGGATGGTTTTTTTCATTTTTCATATTTAATGCAGTCATTTTCAAACAAGCTCTACACAAAAATCTATCTGCTTGTTACATAATAACTGCAAAATCAAAAGGACTTAAAAAAATTAAGATAATACTAGTCCATGCATTAAAACCCTCATTAATTCCGATAATCACAAATCTTAGGTCCACTCTTGCAACAGCTTTTTTTGGAACATCTATAATTGAAAAAATGTTTGGAATTGACGGAATAGGCTCTCTAACAATCAATGCCATCAAAAATAATGATTATATTATTTATAAAGACCTAATATTCATTGGAGTTTTTATTATGCTTATATCAAACTTAATAAGTGACATGTTAATATACAAAATCAATCCTTATAAAGGAGTTACATAATAATGAAAAAATTTAAAAAATTATACCTTATGTTATTAGGAATATTAATTTTAATATTAATATCACTTCCCCTTTTAATTAACGAAACTTCAAAATTTGCAATATACAAAAAAGATCCAAATAAAATATATATTGAAACAACAAATAAACTTCCGCAACTACCTACCGTTAACAATCCTCTAGGAACGGATAAAATAGGAAGAGATATAATGGCAAGACTAATACTTGCAACTAGAAACTCTATTTTACTTGCATTTAGCTACGCAACAATTTCTACATTTATTGGAATTTTTGTAGGAATAATAATTGGAAGTTTTAAGTTTAAAACTTGTATGCTAATATCAAAATTAATAGAATCATTACAAACATTACCATTCTCCTACATATTAATATTAATTTTCTACTATTTTTCAAAATATAAAAATTATAATATATTAGAAGTCTCTCTTACCTTAGCTTTAATACACGGATGGATCCCATTCTCATTTGCAACAAGAAACAGCACTTTAATAATAAAAAATCTTGATTATGTTAAAGCAAGTCAAACAATGGGTTCAAGTAAGTTCAGATTAACAATATACCATATATTCCCAGAGATTTTTTCATCAATATCATCAATAATTCCTCTCCAAATATCAAAAAGCCTAACTACATTTGAAGTAGTAAATTATATACAACAAGAAGATAGAAGATTTTATCCAAGCCTTGGAGAACTTTTAAGCTATATGGAAATGGGAAGAGAATATTTTTGGGTATGGGGAAACCCTCTGTTCATATTGATATTAATCAATATAATATTAGCCTTAATAAGCTTAAAACTTAAAAACCATATGAATTTTATTTCATCTTAAACCTAAATAAGTCTTGGTGCAAGTTTATTTAAGAAACAATTCTTGCAATCTTTATTACGAGATGTACAAATATCTCTCCCATGCCTATTGATAGCCATAGAAAACATATATTGTTTTTCAGAAGGTATTTTACTCTTTAAATCTAACTCAATTTTCATAGGCATTTTCTCAAGAGTAATGCCATGTCTAATAACAACCCTGCTAAAATGAGTATCTACAATTATAACAGGTTTATTATAAACAATACCAAGAATAACATTAGCCGTTTTCCTACCTACACCTGGAAGAGATATAAGATCCAAAATATTATCTGGAATAATGCCTTTAAAATTCTTTAAAAGCATACGTGAACAGTTTATGATATTTCTAGATTTATTTGAATACAAACCCAACTTACAAATTAATTTTTCTACCTCCATTATATTAGCATTGGCTAAACTTTCAAAATCTCCATATCTTTTAAAAAGACCAGGTGCAATTTTATTAACCATATTATCAGTTGTTCTTGCACTTAAAATCACCATTATTAAAAGTTCATAATTATTTTTAAAATTTAAAAAAGGCATAACATTTGGATACTTAGATAAAGTTTCATTTACAATTAAATCAATATCAATCACAATAAAATTATAAAATATTAAAAATATTAAGCAATAATATTTTATTGACAAGGCGTTTTTAACATGATATACTCAATTTTAGTTTTAAAAGGCGCTAATAGCTCAATTGGATAGAGCAACAGACTTCTAATCTGTAGGTTTTAGGTTCGAGCCCTAATTAGCGCGTTTTCACGGGACGTGGCCTAGTGGCTAAGGCACCTGCTTTGGGAGCAGGGGATCGTGAGTTCGAATCCCACCGTCCCGATTTTCAATAAATCAAGCAAATAAGCAATTAGTCCTTCTCTAGATTTTATTTTAAAAATAAAAATAAAAATAGGTAAAAACTAAGATACTTTTTTTAAAGTTTTTAAATCCAAACTAATAATCTTTTTAGACGCATCTTGTAAATAAACATACTTGTCACCAACACTAAAGCTTGTAAACGGAAAAACTTCATCCTCTGAAAGAATAAAATTACTCAAATCTTTTGAAGAAAATTTTGCCAATTTCCAAACATTATTATCTTTAACGACTACTAAAATCATTTTTGCATCAACAAAAAGAGATGAATTTCTATTTAATTCAAACTGTGATTCATCCTCTACTTTTAAATTTTCTAATTTATTAAGCAGTTGAAGCTTTGCAATACCTGAACAAAGCTTTATAGCTACCAAATCACTTGCTCTTTCATAAATACCATATCTTCTAATCCCATATTGAGAAGTCTCTTCCAATTTATTTCCACTAGAATCAATAAATTGAAGCACTCCCAAATTAGTACTTGGATTAAGTATTTCTAAAAAAACAGATTTATTTTTATTATTCTCAATAGATGCTTTATTATCTATGTCAGCCTGACCTATAGGCTGTTTTTTAGAATTTACTACTTGTGAATCTGATGAAATATTAGACTCACCTTTTGCACTAGAATTAATGCCATCCTCTGTTTTTCCGATCTGTTCATCTAACTCATCTTTCTCATCCTCCTCATTTACTTTAGATGAATTTATTTCTCCTGGCTTTGGTAAATTTTTTCCCTTGTTCTCTTCATCAATATTTTCTTGCAATTTTTCCTTTACTATATCTCTTTGAATTTCTAACTTCTCTTGATTTTTATCTAACTTATCCTGGGATTCTTTAAGTTCACTTCTCTCCTTCTCTAAAGCTTCCTTCTCGCTTCTCTTCTCTTCTATCTGTTTCTGTATTTCCTTCTTCTCTTCTTCACTAGTAGACTTTTCTAATTGTTTCCTCAAATCTTCTATATCTTCATCTAACTCGTCTTTCTCATCCTCCTCATTTACTTTAGGTGAATTTATTTCTCCTGGCTTTGGTAAATTTTTTCCCTTGTTCTCTTCATCAATATTTTCTTGCAATTTTTCCTTTACTATATCTCTTTGAATTTCTAACTTCTCTTGATTTTTATCTAACTTATCCTGGGATTCTTTAAGTTCACTTCCCTTCTTCTCTAAAGCTTCCTTCTCGCTTCTCTTCTCTTCTATCTGTTTCTGTATTTCCTTCTTCTCTTCTTCACTAGTAGACTTTTCTAATTGTTTCCTCAAATCTTCTATATCTTCATCTAACTCGTCTTGAATACTCTTTAAAATGTCAGTTTCATTATCAACTTTTTCCTGATCTATATCATGAATTTCATCTTGAATATCAGTAATATCCCTTGCGAAATCCGTACCACCACTTTCATTCTCGCTTAAAAGAGCTGATATTACTCTGTCTGTTACTATTCTATCAAGGTCAACATCTGATTCAATACTTCCTGATAAAATATTTCTCTTAAGAGGAATAAAAATACGAGTTTTGCCAGCCCATTGACTATAAACCCTAGAAAGCCCAACGTTATCTTTAGTTATATCTTTAAGAGAAGACTGAATATAAGATTCACTGTAATAGTCCAAATCTCCTCTATAAACAGCATTGTATATTGTAATAGCTTTAGCTAATAAAGCTGCACTACCTTTACTGTAACTAAAAACTCCCATCAAATATCCCATAAGTATTCTTCTAAGGTTCAAAATACTATCAAGAGCAGATCCATCACCAATAAGAAAAATATCAGTACTGCTCTTCTCGTCATTCTCATCAATATATCTATTAATGTAATATTTGTTGTAGTAATTAGATTTATTATTAATTAAATTCTTAGCTAAAAATTCACCAATTCCTATTATCTGTTCATATGTATTCGTGTTAACATAAGAACCCCGATAGTCCACAAATTCAAGATCCATATCAATAAAATCTTTCAATCTATCCTTATCAACCTCTTTAGCATGAAGAGTAAAAAAATTTAACAAAATAAAGAAAGAAATAAGTACTATCCATATTCTTTTCATCATAAAATTCTCCTATAGTTAATTATATTCCTATTATTAACTAAATAAGAATAAATTTAAACCCAAATTTTAACATAACAAGTAATGTAAAACCGCAACTTAAACCTTATCAAAAAAATAGATTAAAGAATAGCAATAATTTCATTAATATGCTTATTAATTTTCTCAGAAAAGTTTTGCCTTCTTATAAATTTCAACAAAGTCAAACACTTATCCCTATAAATTTTAAGAATATCTTTTGTAGAATTCAAAATTATCTTTCGCAAATTCAAAAGAACAGCATATGCTATGTCTAAATTTCCTTGGTAATTTAATATAACATACTGTATATAATTATACACAAGATCTTCCTGTCCATGATAACATTCAAATTTAGCAACATTTTTAACTAATTCAATTATATTACTGATATTTTTTTCCTTAATTGCCATATTTATAAAACTCTTAATTGAAGATTTATCATTAACATAAACAAAATATTTATAAAGCTCCCCCCTTTGTGCTATTCTATCAATACCATCTCTAGGGAAAAGCCAATTATCAAAAGCTTTTTTATATAAATCTAAATATTTCTTTGGAAGATTCCCGTATCTAATAACCAGAGAATATAGAGTATTTATAAATTTATTATAAGTACTTCTACTATATTCAGCATTTAACATTCCATCAAGAGACAAATAAATTTCATCATAATCTATTAGAGTCTTTTCTATGTAATCTATTCTATTTTGATGATATCTATTTCCTAACGAATGATTCCAAATTTTAACATCAAGTTCATCTTTATATTCATAATAATAAGTAGTTAATATCCAACTAAGATCACCTGTAGCAATTACTCCAAAATTAGCACTAAGCCCAGATATTTCTTTCATATTATCATATCTATCAACTGGCTCAAAATATTCATTAAGAGATAAAGCTCCATTAGGCTTTACGGCAATAAAAAGATTTTTATTATTATAAAGAACAGCCTCTTTTATATCAAACCCTATATTTTTAGTGAATTTAAGATCAAGATTTCTACTTAAATTAAACAAAACTCCAACATTGGATACTGCAATATACTCACCGTTAAATTTCTCAAACAAAAAATTAATAGGATAATTTAGAATAAGAGAATCTAAAACCTCTCCTACATCACTATCATAAATAACAACATCTCCAGATTGATGACCTACAATAATATCATTATTAGTATTTATCATGAACACATTAGGATAAGATATAAGAGGAACACTCCATAAATTTATACCTAAAGAACTGAAAGAAAACATTGTGCAATTTTCATTTGCAATATAAAAATTGCCATTACCAAGAACAACAGCAGAAGTTGCAGCCTTTCCCTCTATATTAACCTCAAAAATTTTATGTCCATCTTTAAGTCTTAGTGCAACAACTTTCGAATTACTCTGAGGAATTAAAATATAGTCATTACCTATTGAAGGAGCTTTTATAGGAGAAGAGCTTAATCTATACCTCCAAGCAAGTTGCCCCCTTCTAATCTTTTGAACTTCATTACGAATTGTTATAACATAATATCCATTACCAAAATCCTTTAAGAGAAAGGGATAAGTAGCTCTATCTATTCTATAAGAATATTTTTTCTCCAAAGACATATTATAAGTTACAAGCCATTTATCTTTGGTTAGTACAGTAATTGTATTACGTCTTTCATCTAGTATAGGGTTACCTATTATTTTTCCTGTTAAAGCCTTTTGAAAATAAAGATTAACGTCTGCTGATAGAAAAAAATAAGAAATAAAAAATAAAAATATACAAAAAATTTTAATCAAAATTAAAAATATCCTAAAAAAATCAATTACTATTAAAGTATTAAGCTAGACTGACCCTCATAAAGCTCAGCTCTCAAATCTCTAACTTTAGAGTTATCAATATATTCTGAAAAAGTCATGTAACGATCAATTATACCATTTGGTGTAAATTCAATAATTCTATTAGCAATAGTATCAATAAACTGATGGTCATGAGATGTAAACAAAACAACTCCTTTAAACTCTTGAAGTCCCGTATTTAAAGATGTAATAGCTTCAAGATCCAGATGATTAGTTGGCTGATCTAACAATAATACATTAGCTCCACTAAGCATTATCTTTGCAAGCATACACCTCACCTTTTCACCCCCTGAGAGAACACTTACTTTCTTTAAAGCTTCATCTTGACTAAAAAGCATTCTTCCTAAAAATCCTCTAATATAAGTTTCATCTTGCTCCTTTGAATACTGTCTTAACCAATCTACCAGACTTAAATCCAAATTAAAATATTTTTCATTGTTTTTATTAAAATATGCAAAATTAACCGTAGAACCCCACTCATAATGCCCCTTATAATTTCTATCTTTATTAGTAATTATATCAAAAAGAAAACTTACTGAAATTGGATTACCTAAAAATACAACCTTTTGACCAGGTTCCACAACAATGCTAAACTTATTTAAAATATGTTGTCCTTCAAATTCTCTAGTTAAATTCTTAACTGAAAGGACATTTTTGCCAAGCTCTCTCTCAATCTTAAAGTTAACATAAGGAAATTTTCTAGAAGAGGGCTTTAAATCTTCAATCTTAATCTTATCAATTAATTTTTTTCTTGAAGTTGCTTGCCTAGATTTTGAAGCATTACTTGAAAACCTTTGAATAAAAGTTTTAAGTTCTGCAATTTTTTCTTCCGTTCTTTTTTTTGCATCTTTTAACTGCTTATTCAAAAGCTGACTAGTTTCATACCAAAAATCATAATTACCAATATAAACTTGTATTTTGCCATAATCAATATCAACAATATGAGTACAAACTTGATTTAAAAAATGCCTATCATGCGACACAACAATAACAGTATTTTCAAAACTAATCAAAAATTCTTCCAACCACCTAATTGACTGAATATCAAGATTGTTAGTAGGCTCATCAAGAAGTAGTATATCAGGATCACCGAAAAGAGCTTGGGCTAATAATATCCTTACTTTTAAAGCTCCTTCAATATCTCTCATTAAGCTCCCATGAATTGATTCTTCTATACCCAGTCCTTTAAGAAGAATTGCAGCCTCGGACTCAGCCTCATAACCGCCAAGTTCTGCAAATTCGGCCTCAAGTTCTCCAGCTCTAATACCATCTTCATCGCTAAAATCAAGCTTCTCATAAATTTCATTCTTTTCCTTTTGAATAGCATAAAGCTTCTTATGACCCATTATAACAGTATCAATTACCTTAAAATTATCATAAGCAAATTGATTTTGCTCAAGTACAGCCATTCTTTGCCCTTTAGGAATAAAAATATCACCCTTGCTAGCCTCAATAGTTCCTCCCAAAACTTTCAAAAAAGTACTTTTGCCTGCACCATTAGCCCCAATAATTCCATAACAATTTCCAGGAGCAAACTTAATATTAACTTCTTTAAATAAAATTCTATCTCCAAATGCAACTTCCAAATTACTTACTGTTATCAATCTATTTCCCCACCTAAATTTGTATCTTACTACAAAAATTATCTTTAAAATTAGAATAAGTTTCAAGTATAGCCTAAACATATTGACTTAATACTTCATTTTTTCGTAATATTATATTATCAAATCAAGGAGATGTTTTAGATGAAAAATATTAAACCTTTAGCTGATAGAGTTTTAATAAAGATAAAAGAAGCTGAGAGTAAAACAATCTCAGGATTATATATACCAGAAAATGCAAAAGAGAAAACAAATGTTGGAACAGTTATAGCTATTGGCTCTAACAAGGAAGAAATTACGGTTAAGGTTGGAGACACTGTGCTTTATGAAAAGTATGCTGGTGCTGCTGTTAAGATTGAGGATAAGGAACACCTTATTTTAAAGGCAAAAGAGATTATAGCTATAATAGAAGAATAAACTGAGAAACTAAGTTTTTATCTTAGTTTCTCTCAAGAAAAATTTTAAGCTTATTCAAAAAGATATTAAATATTATTCTAATCAAGCAATTGAAGTTTTTGGGTATTTTTTTTCTCTTTAGTTACTTCTAAAAAAATAAGGCTTTTTACCTGGAATATATTTAAAGTTTACATTTTAAAAATTAGAAAAGGTGTTGATTAATTGATTAAATGAATAATGAATGAATAAATTAATATTTAAAGGTAAGACTATATATTCAAATAAATTTGATGATATTTATTACCACGCACAGTTTGGAATTGAAGAGAGCACTTATGTATTCATCAAAGGTTGTAATCTAGACAAAGAGCTTCCCCATTTAAAAACTGCCAACATTGTAGAATTGGGGTTTGGGACAGGACTTAATTTTATAGCACTTTTAAAACACTTAAAAGAAAATCATATTAATGCAAAGATTAATTACTATTCAGTTGAAAAGTTTCCATTAAGAAAAGAAAAAATCAAAGAAATATCAAAGTTTTTTAACCAAGAACTAAATTATTTTAGAACACTACTTAAAAAGTACCCAAATATACCAAAAAAAAATATAAAGTTAAAAATAACAGAAAATGTTAATTTAAAAATATTAATTGGAGATGCGAAAGAAAAACTTAAAGAGGTTCCCAAATACATAGACTATTTTTTCCTAGATGGTTTTAGTCCTAATAAAAATCCTAGAATGTGGAATAATGAAATATTTACTTTAATTTCACAAAAGAGCAAAGCAAACACAAAGCTTTCAACATTTTCCTCAGCCAAAATTGTAAAAGATAGATTAAAACTTGCAAATTTTAATTATTCTATAGAAAAAGGGTTCATGAATAAAAGACATATGATAAAAGCACAAAAAAAGGCAAAGAGCAATCTAATGAATAGAAAAGTATTATGAAATTGTGTCTGAAAAACTAGATAAAACTCTAGATATTAAACTTAATCAAATTTAAAAAGCATGCCCCCCCCTATCTGGTATAAAACCCTCTTTTAATTATCAAATGCCTTAATTTTTAATTTCATGATAAATTCTAAATTTGCTCTTTCAAAGCTTAAAAATTCACTAAAAAAGATTTCAAATCATTATATTGAAATTGTAAAAGAAAATTTTGAATTTAATAGAAGCTTCAAAAATTAAACTTCTTGAAGCTATATAAAGTAAACTAGTATTTCTTTCACTAAAACAAAAAACAATGAACCCTGTTTGAATGCTTATAAAAAATTCAATGGTCAAACACAGAATATTTCTTGAATGTTTAGTAACAAGAACTATAAGAATGAAGCAAAATCGACAATAATTGTTACAATGTAAAAATAAAATTTAGATAAAATCTTAAAAAATCTTAAAAAGATATAAAAAATCTATGAGTATAATTTCACATTAAAACCTAAAATTTGCAATTGAAATATAAAAACAATAACAAAATAAAAAAATAATAAATGAAAAATCAACACAAAAATATTAAAAAATTTAAACAAAAATTAAGAGTTATGCTTATCTAATGTAATATTAGATAGCTTATGCAAAGTTTTTTCAATTACTTAAATTCTCAATATAATGACTAATTTTTGAAATAAAAGAATCAAACTCTTCTAATTTTGATTTCTCTAACTCAACAATCTCGTTAGGCGCATTTGACAAGAAATTTTGATTTTTAAGCTTAACTAAAGTTAATGATTTAAGTCTCTCATATTTATCCAATTGTTTAGAAAGCCTAGAAAGCTCCTTATCAGTATCTATTAAATTTTTAATGTCTGCAAAACTTTCAAAACCAATATTAGGTACTCCTATCATATTTTCATAGTTTTGATTGTAAAATACATAATCAAAGTTAATAAGTTTTTTTGCAATATGCTCATGTTCCTTAAAATATCTCTCATATTTGAAAGCATGGTCAAACTTTAAAGCAACATTTATCCTAACATTCGGTACTATATTAAATTCACTTCTAAGAGTTCTAATAGATATAACAAAATCTTTAAACGAATTAAAACTTTCAAATTCTTCTTCAAATTTTTCTTGATTTGTAGTCTCAGGATAACTTGCTAAAACTAATACGCCATTTGAAGATGGAAGCTTAGAATAAATCTCTTCAGTAATAAAAGGTAAAAAAGGATGCATTAAAAGTAAAGATTTTTCAAGGAAAAAAATCAACTTAGAAATAGTCATATTTTGAATACTATTATCTCTACTGTTCAAATTAATTTTACTGATTTCAATATACCAATCACAAAAATCATTCCAAAAGAATTCATATATTAATTTTGTAGCCTCATTATACTTATAATTTTTAAAAGCACACTCTAGAGAAACAATAGTAGAATTTAAACTTGCAAGTAACCACTTATCAATATCGTCTAAATCTAATCTATCTGATATAACCCTGCCATCCAAATTTGATAAAATAAATTTAGATGCATTAAATACTTTATTTACAAACTTAGCACCAAACACAAAATCTTTATTATCAATATTTAAATCCTGACCCTGAACAGATAAGAAAGAAACAGTAAAACGCAAGGCATCACTTCCGTATTCTTCGATAATTTCAATAGGATTTATTCCATTGCCTAAAGATTTTGACATCTTTCTCCCGTGTTTGTCTCTTAAAAGAGGTGTTATATATATATCTCTAAAGGGAACCTGACCTGTAAATTCAATTCCCGCCATAACCATTCTTGCCACCCAAAAAAATATTATGTCATAAGCAGTAATTAAAGTATTTGTAGGATAATAATTCTTAAAATCAAGGGTATACTCTGGCCATCCAAGCGAAGAAAATGGCCATAACCAAGAAGAAAACCAAGTATCAAGCACATCTATATCTCTAGTAAAATTCCTGTCTTTATACTTCTCACCTAATGAAGGGTCATTCTCACTAACAACAACATCTCCTGTTTTGCAATCATACCAAGCAGGAATTCTGTGACCCCAAACTAACTGTCTAGATATACACCAATCCCTGATATTTAACAACCAATGTTTATAAGTATTCTCCCACTTTTTAGGATAAAATCTAATTTTATCTTCTTCTAAAGCCTTTAAAGCTTTTAAAGCCAAAGGTTTCATTCTCACAAACCACTGATTTGATAAATAAGGTTCAATAACTTCTCCAGACCTATGACAATGTCCAACTTTATGCTTATGATTTTTAACATCCATTAATAATCCTATATCTTTTAATTCTTTTTCTATTTTAGCTCTTGCATCTCTTACACTTAAACCCTGATATCCAACGGGAACATTCTTATTAAGTCTTGCATTTTTATCTAAGATATTTATTTTAGGTATATCATGCCTTTTTGAAATTTCAAAATCATTAGGATCATGTGCAGGAGTTATTTTTAAGGCACCGCTACCAAATTCCATGTCAACATAATCATCCCCTATTATCTTAATCTTTCTATTTACAATAGGAACTATAACCTCTCTACCAATCAGAGATTTATACCTATAATCCATAGGGTTAACAGCAACAGCAACATCACCAAACATAGTTTCAGGTCTAGTAGTTGCAACCTTAATAAAACTGCCATCATCCAATAAATACTTAATAAAGTAAATTTTTCCAATAATTTCTATATATTCAACTTCCTCATCGCTAACAACACTTCCAGATCCAGGATCAAGATTTACAAGATATTCTCCTCTATAAATTAATCCCTTATTATACAAATCAACAAAAGCTTTATTAACAGCCCTACAAGCCTCGTCATCAAGAGTAAATCTTTCTCTTGAATGATCATAAGAAGCACCTAGTTTTTTTATCTGGCTAACAATTATTTCTCTATGTTTATTTTTGAATTTAAAAATCTCATCAATAAATTCTTCACGAGTAAAATCATCCTTATTCTTTCCTAGCTCTTTAAGCTGTTTCTCAAAAACTGATTGAGTAGCAATACCAGCATGATCTGTTCCAAAAAGCCAAAGCGTACTCTTTCCCTTCATCCTCATATAGCGAACAAGAATATCCTGCAAGGTAAAATTAAGAGCATGCCCCATATGAAGAATGCCTGTAACATTTGGAGGAGGAGCTACCATACTAAATTTATGTTTAAGCCTATCATTGGGGCTAAACACATTATTATCTAACCATTTTTTATAAATCCTATCTTCAAAAACCTTAGAATCATATTTTTCTGAAACTTTATTGTTCATTGATTAACATAATCTCCCTAAAATCACTTCAACCTATACTTTCAAAAAGCTCTTCATAATTAGTTGAGCTCATAATATTATGAAAATATTCACTGTTCCTCTCACTTTCATTAAAATAAATCTTGAAGTATTTCTTAAGTTTATTAAAATCTTTAGTAAATCTCCAAGTAGAATAAAAATCTTTTATATGAAATTTTAATATATTCAATCTATAGTTTAAATTATTACTCAAAAAGTTAGGAGAATCTTTTTTAAATAAATTCAAATTTTTGAAAATACCACGCCCAAACATTATTCCATCAATAGAATAATCTCCTATAATTCTAACTGCTTGTTTCAAACTTAAAACATCTCCATTTCCAATAATTAATGTAGAAGGATTAATCTTATCTTTCAATTTAACAACTTCATCAAAAACATTAATATCTATGGAGCCTTCATTTTGATTGACAGCAAGTCTTGGATGTACTGTAAGCATATCAACACCCAATTTCAGTAAAAATCCTAACCAATCCTCAACTTCAGAATAAAAAAATCCATGCCTTGTCTTTACACTAAGAGGCAATCCAAACTTTAAACACGCCTCCTTACTAGCCATTACTATTTCATAGGCTAAGGATTTATTTAAAATCAAAGCAGAGCATACACCCTTCTTAACTATCTTCTTCTTAGGGCAACCCATATTAAGATCAACCCCCCAAAATCCTAAATTTCTTAAAATTTTTATGGCATTAAAAAAATCATCAGGATTTTTACCCCAAATTTGAGCAATTAAGGGTCGATTCAATTCATCCTTTTTTGTTAAAACATGTTGCATTGACCGCTTAGATCCCCTTACAAGACCCGAAGCAGAAATAAACTCAGTAAAATAAATATCAGGCTCATCCTTTCCATTACCTATTAAATGAATCAAATTCCTAAAAACAGTATCTGTTACATCTTCCATAGGAGCTAAAATCATAACCGGACGAATAATATTGTTTAAAAAATTCATAAAATAAATATATAATAAGAAAACACCATGGTAAAGAAGGGAATAGGATGAATTTCAAAGAAATCAACAAAAGAATAGATAAGTCATATGATTCAATCAAATATAATTCAGAATTTAAGCCAAAAACAGCAATAATACTTGGATCTGGACTTAGCAAATTAAGCGAAATATGTGAGAATGGTATTGAAATCCCTTATAAAGATATAAAAGAATTTCCAATACCAACTGTAGATGGGCATAAAGGTACATTAAACATTAATAAAGACCTAGCTATTTTTTCCGGAAGATTTCATTATTACGAAGGTTATCACCCTAAAGAAATAATAATGCCTATATTACTCGCAAAAAAATTTGGAGTTCAAAATTTAATCATTACAAATTCCGCAGGAGCAATTAATAGTCAATTTAAAATAAATGATCTCATATTAATAAATAACCACATAAATTTTATGGGAATCAATCCCTTGATTGGAATAAATGATGACAATTTAGGAGTAAGATTTCAAGAATTAAATTCAATTTACAGTAATTCAAATTTAGTTGAATTAACAAGAAATGTTTATAAGAATATTTTTAAGGAAAATATTAAAGAAGGTGTTTATCTTGCAGTTTCAGGGCCTTGTTATGAAACAACAGCCGAAATAAGTTTTTTCAAAACAATAGGTGCAGATTTAGTTGGTATGTCAACCATACCTGAAATAATTATAGCAGCATATCTAAAAATGAACACAGTAGCAATTTCAAATGTAACAAACCTAGCATCAGGAAATCAAAAGGAAATTTTAAATCACGAAGAAGTTAAGATAAATTCAGCAAAAGTATCTAAAGAATTTGAAAAATTAATAAAAGGAATTATCAATAAAATTGAATTTAATTGACTATATACTAAAAAAAGCCGAATTAAATATCAAAGGATTTGTAAAAAGAGAACCACAGCTCAGAATGATAGAAAAAGTAACTAAAGCCTTCAACAATGAAAATTTTCTAGTTATTGAAGCACCAACAGGAACTGGCAAAAGCCTTGCTTATTTAATATCTGCTATTGATTTCATTCAAAAAACACAAGAAAAAGTCATAATTTCAACAGCCTCTATTAATCTTCAAGAACAACTAATTAAAAAGGACATTAAATCTTTAAGTGAAATCATTCCCTTTAAAATAAAGTTTGGACTTATTAAAGGAATGAGAAATTATCTATGTCTTCGTCGACTTGAAGAACTTGAAAGAAATCTAATAATGCATACATTTAATAAAAACAATCTGGAATTATTATTTCATTGGGCAAAAAATACACAAACTGGTGATAAAGACGAACTTAATTTTGTAGATGAGAAAATTTGGGAAGAAGTATCATCTAATACCGAAACATGTTCGGGAATTACTTGCCCTGATGAGAATAAATGTTTCTTCAAAAAAGCAAGGAGAAAAGTATCAGAATGTGATATTATAGTAACTAATCATCATCTACTCCTAAATGATATCTACATAAGAAACGAAATATTAAAAGAAAAAGAAAATCATGAAGATATTTCGGAAAAAAATGATATAGAAGAGGAGCTCAACTTAATTCTTCCTAATATAAAAAACATAATAATTGATGAAGCTCATTATCTAGAAGAAGCTGCAAGATCTCTATTTAGCAAAAGTTTTTCAAAAATTAGTTTAAAACAACTTTTTTCAAAAGTAGATAAAATAATTAAAAGACAAAACATAAGCGGTATATACAAGAAAAACTTTGAAATTGCAACAATGCTAAACTTTGAAAGTATAGATTATACAATAAGAACAAAAAAAAATTTACCTTCTGTTTATAGGATAACTAGAAATACACATAAAACCGATTTCTACATAAGAATTAAAACATACTTAAAGGATATAATTTATAGCCTAGAAAGTTATAGGTCATCTATGGTATCAATAACGCAAGAAATTGAAAATAAAACAGCAAAAATTGAACTTGAAAGACTAATTAAAAATATAGAAGAAAAAGAAATATTAATTAAAGATTTCATCTCATTAAACAAATATGACAATTTTTGTTTTTGGATAGAAAATAAAAAAAATATAGTTACATTCAAAACCTCAGAGATTAATTTAGGTCCTGTATTAAATAAAATTATGCATAAAAGAGCAAAAAGAATAATTTTTACCTCAGCTACTCTGCTTATAAATCAATCATTTTCATATTTTCTAAACCAAACAGGATTAAACTTAAGTGATAAAGACATAGTAAATGAAAAAATACCATATTCTTTCCCTTATAAAGAAAAATCAATGCTAGTAGTTACATCTGACATTGAAAATCCAAATAATGAAGAAAACTTTTTAAGTCAATCAATAAAATACATTAAAGAACTTGTATTACTAAATAAAGGAGGAACTTTAATTCTTTTAACTTCATTTAAAAGTTTAAAATATATAGGGAGAACAATTAAAGATTTTTTACTTGTAAATGATATAAATCTTTTTATACAAGGAGATTTGCCAAAATATGAATTAATAAACTCCTTCAAAAAATCACAAAAAAAAAGTGTACTTATAGGAATTAAGAACTTTTGGGAAGGAATAGACATTAAAGGAAATAAATTGACAATGGTAATAATGCCCAAACTTCCATTTCAGACTCCCTCAGATCCTGTTTTAATAGCAAAGAACGAATTAGCTATTAAAACAGGAGAAAATTTTTTTAGAAAAGAAATATTACCTCAAGCAATCATAAAATTTAAACAAGGGTTTGGAAGACTAATTAGAGATTCAAAAGATTATGGAATTATAGTATGTTTTGATAAAAGAATTTTTGAGAAGACTTATGGGAAACTTTTCTTAAAATCCTTGCCAAATATAGATTACTATTATTCAAAATTTGAAAATATAAAATTAAAAATAGATATTTTTTTTCAAAAAATAGAACAAAACACTATTCTATAGCTAATCTATCTCCCAAGATCTTAGTCTTTCTTACCAAAATATCCTTGTACCCTGTAGATTTAATAAGTTCAACATTTTTATGTACATCATCAGCAGAAGTAGGGATAAAAACTGTAAAAAAAGGGCCATGAACATTTATTAAGACATTTAAACCAACCCTTTGCAGTGCCCTATAAGCTTTTTCAGCATAATCTTTCATTTTATAAGAGCCAACCTGTATATAAAAATCTGATTCCATCTCAATTTCATTTAAAAGCTTAGTTTTAGCTGCAACACCATTTTCATTATTTTCCTTTTTCTCTATAAGAATATCTTTATCTAACTTCGAATTTGAACTAATATCAGGCTCCTCCTTTTTAGAAGAATCTACTGTATTTAAAGACTCATTATTTTCTTTTGCTATACCTTTTTTTTCATCTAACTTTTCCAATACCTCAATTTTTACAGGAGCAACACCTATTCCTAAAAAGTCTAGCTTCTCAGCAGCCGATTTTGACAAATCAATGATCCTATCTTTTCTAAAAGGTCCTCTATCATTAATCCTTACAACAACAACCCTATTATTCAATAAATTAGTAACTCTTACAACAGTATTAAATGGAAGCTCTTTGTGAGCAGCAGTAAGAGCCGTCATATCAAATTTTTCCCCATTAGCAGTAACTTTTCCATGGAAAGCTTCTCCATACCAAGAAGCAAGACCTACAGTAGCACTATTCAATTCCATAACAACAAAAAATAAAATAGAAAAAATAAGAATAAAGTTATAAAGATTAATCAAACTTCTCATGTTGTTCATTATAATATAAAATTTAAGATTTTCAAAAGTAAATTTAAGCTATCTATTAACTTAACACAATTATTATTTATTAATATTTTTATTAATTTTTTATTAGAGTAAAAAATATTAATAAATAATATTATAAAATATGGCTAAGGATCAAATAAATGAAAACAGAAATAATAGAATGGAAAGACATAGAGAGAGCAGCAAAGTATATAAGAGAAGGAGAATTAGTAGTATTTCCTACAGAAACAGTGTATGGAATTGGAGCTAATGCATATAGAGATGATGCTGTAAGGATGATCTTTTTAGTTAAAAAGCGCCCCATAACAAATCCATTGATAGTTCATGTTGACTCAATAAATAAAATAAGAGAACTTTCAGAATATATCCCCAGCAGTGCTTTGCGATTAATGCAAAAGTTTACGCCAGGACCTATAACATTTATATTAAAGAGTTCTGGCAAGATTTCTAAATTTGCAAGTGGAGGACTCAATAGCATAGCAGTAAGAATACCAAGAGAACCTATAGCTATTAAATTAATTAAAATGAGCGGAGTTCCAATAGTAGCACCATCTGCCAACTTGTCAAGACGTCCTAGTGCTACGAATTCTACAATGGCAATCCGAGAGCTTAATGGACTAGTTAAAGGAATAATAAAACATGATAGATTCTCAAATATTGGTATAGAATCAACTGTCGTAGATTTTGATGATAAAGGGAATGCATTAATCTTACGTCCAGGTTCAATTACAAAAGAAAAAATACAAGAAGTACTTAAGGAAGAATTTAAAGTAGATTACGCCATAGGGTCAGAAAGAATATCTGCATCCCCTGGCAACTTACTAGAACATTATAGGCCTAGAATACCTGTTTATTTATTTAAAAAACAAGACAATATAAGAAAATATGCAGAAGATAAAAACACAAGAATACTTATTATGAGAGATACTCTTAATTTATATTGGCTTAATAGGTTTTGGGATATGGAAAACATTTCTGTATACAATACTCTCGAAGAATATGCAAAAAACATATACAAAGAATTTGTAGAATCTGAGAGAAAATATAAAAAAATACTTGCTGAATTTACTCACAACAACGAAATTGGTTACTCAATTAACAACAGACTTATTAAAGCTAGTCTAAATAAATTTATTTCTTAAAATATAATATTAAGCATTAACTCTTATTTTCAAAGCCCTTATCCATCCTAGATACTTCGACAAATTAAAAACAAAATTAACATAAAAACATGAGCATTCTTGGAATTCTATTTTAAAAATAATATAGATACTGAAATAAGAATAACTATAAGTTTATTTAAATATTAACGTTCACATTATTCTACTACATAATTAAAAATACAAATCCTATAATATTCACTGAAAGAAAATAATAAAAACAACCTCTCAAGCACAAATTTTTAATTAAAATAGTCATGGATCAACATGGTATATTCAATAGGAATTTCTTCTTCATAAAAAGCAATTCCTAAAGCTAAAACTTTACCATTAGGAGTTTGAATAACACTTAAATTTTTTGCTTTCCCCTTAATAGGTACTTCTTTATCTGCAATATTAAAATTTAAAGTTAAATTAATTTCCTTTTCTTCTACTTCTTCATATTCAAAGTAAGAAATCAATAATGCTCCTCCATAAGACAAATCCTTAATTAGACATTTATGCTTAACTCCATTAAATTCAATAAAGGCCTTATCTGAATCAAGCTTAAGCTTTCTAAGTGAATCTTTATCAACAATAATACGCTCATGTATTCTTTGATTCTGTCCAAGCTTTAAATCAAGAAGTTTGCCAACTTTAACAGCAAATTCTTCTGGCATAGGAGATAAAAAATCTAAAGTCAATAAATTATAGCTCCTCTCCTGAGAAGGATAATCAGATGTATTTGATAACTTAACCGTTAAGGATGGTATAAAAAAAGAATTATTTTCAAAATCATCAAATCTTCTAAGTTGAATATTTCCCGAATTTCTATTTCCAGCTAAAGTCCGTAAAATTGAATCTTCCTGAAAAATAATCTTAATACTATTCATAGAAATAGAATAAATCACTCCATACGCTATATAACTACCAACTTTCATCTCAACAGTATTTCTAATATTAAGAAAACTGTTTATCTCAGTACTCATTTTAATTTCTTTACCTTTATACTTAGCCTCATAATCTTTTATTTTCCTAGACAAAAGCATAAACCTCTCCTTTCAAGTCCAACAAACAATAAAAACATAGCATAAATTTAAAATCGACATTTAGGAACCTTATTGAAACAAAATCCAAAACTTTTAAGGCTATTCATAAATTGTTTAAAATAATTCCATTCCAAAATACTAGTACAACCATTCTCTCATATAAGATAATACAATAAACTCAAAAATAAAATTTTGCTCTAAAATAGCAAAAAAACCTAATTGTACTAAATAAAAATAATAAATATTTCTGATACTCTTAAAGCCATACTTTTATTTATTGTTAACTTGTATTATAGAATCTACACAATAATAGAATCTAATAATATATTATGAATAAAAATTATAGCAATACTTTAATATTATCACAACTAAAGAAAAATATTATTAATTTTATCTTATCTATAGTATAATTACATATGGGATATAATTTGAAAAGTGTTAATTTAAATAATAAAGTCAATATACTCCTTTACTTAACATGCTTTACCATTAGCTTTTCTATTATTTTATTATCATTCTCTTTAGTTGAAACTATTAACATACAAAAAGATAAAAATTTTGGTGATTCAAACCCTGCAGTACCTTCAAAACTTTTTGATACTAATGGCAAAATAATTACACAATTTATATCAGATGAAAATAGAGAGATACTTTCTTTAAAAGAAATGCCTAATAACCTAATAAACATCTTATTAATACGTGAAGATACTGAATTTTATTCTCACCGAGGCTTTTCATTAATAGGAATGCTTCGAGCTGCTCTTAATATCGCACTTGGTAGATATTTTTCAGGTGGAAGTACCTTAACTCAACAACTAGCAAAACTCCTTTATACCAATCAAGCAAAAAGGTCTATTTTAAGAAAACTAAATGAAATTTGGTGGGCTATACAACTTGAAAAAAAGCTATCAAAGTATGAAATACTTGAAAGATATTTAAATAAGGTCTATTTTGGAAATGGAAACTACGGAGTAGTTGCAGCTGCTAATTTCTTTTTCGATAAAAGCGTTAAAGATATTAACACTGCAGAAGCTGTTTTAATGCTTATACAATTACCCAATGCAAAACTTTATTCTCCCTTTTACAATCCTGAATTTTCTAAAAAAATACAAAAGGCAGTATTAAATCAAGTAGTAGTTAATGGAATAATAACTCCTGAGCTAGCTGAAAAAGAATTTAATGAATACTGGGAAAACTACGATTGGACTCGTATGGCAGACATATCTGCTATTTCATATAAGAAAGATAATGCACCTTATTTTTCAGAGTATATAAGGCAAAGAATAGTTAAATATCTTCCAGCTGGAGCAAACATATATAAAGATGGTTATTCTATATACACAACACTTGATCTAGATGCACAAAAGTGTGCAGATGAAGTTACTCATGAAATGATTTATAAAGCTCGCAAAATGTACAATTCTACAAAATTATCTGAAACATTAATAATTAATTCAGAAATAGTTCCTGTCCTTGATACAATATCTGATTTTTTTGGCATAACAAACGTTAGAGTAAATGGTAGGCAATATAAAAAACTAAGAACAAGAAAATTTTATGAAGATAATATTGATTTGATTGCAAGCTTTGCAGCAATCTTAGGTATTGACACAATAGATAAAGCAACAAAAGAATATACAATTAAAACTAAAACAAACTCAAATTCCTTAGTACAACCAGAAGGTGCATTCATAGCAATAGATACTACAACAGGTGCAATAAAGGCCATGGTTGGGGGGAGTGGATATAGTAAAGGAAGTGAATTTAATAGAGCAACTCAAGCAAAAATACAACCTGGAAGTGCATTTAAATCCTTATACTTTTCAGCTGCTATTGATCTCAAAAAGATTACACCCGCAACAATGTTTTCAGATTCTCCAGTAGCTTTTTTTAATGAAACAGGAGATGTCTATGCCCCTGAAAATTATGGAGGGAAATGGAGAGGCAATGTATTGACACGAAAAGTGTTAGCTTTATCTCTGAACGTCCCATCTCTGAGAGTACTAGACAAATTAGGCTTTGATGATGCAATTAGTTACTCTGCTAAATTACTAGGAATAAAAGATCAAAATGAAATCAATAAAACATTTCCCAAAGTTTATCCTCTTGCACTTGGTGTTATTTCAACATCTCCAATACAAATGGCAAGAGCATTCGCAATTTTGGGAAACAGTGGTAAAGAAGTAGAACCATACGGAATAAGATATATTGAAGATAGAAATGGAAAAATAATAGCAAATGTAGAATCGGATATTTTAACAGAAATAAAAAATAAGGGAGCTAATGCACAAATAATATCTCCTCAAGCTGCCTATATTATGACAGACATGATGAAGTCAACAATTCAATACGGAACTTTAGTAAACCAAAGATATACAAACTTTAAGAATTTCAATTCTGACATTGCTGGAAAATCAGGAACAACTCAAAACTGGGCAGACGGATGGGCAATAGGATATACACCTTACATAACAACAGCTATTTGGGTCGGTTTCGATAAAAAAGGATATTCACTTGGAACCTCAGGCACAGGAACAGGACTTGCTGGTCCTAGTTGGGGTAAATTTATGGCAGGATATCATAAAAATTTACCTAAAAAAGTTTTTATAAGACCCACAGGGATAATTAACGTTAACATACAAGCAGAAACAGGTCTACTGCCAGAAGGAGTACCAAACGAAAAAATAATAAATGAAATTTTTATAGAAGGCACTCAACCATTTGAAAAGTCAAAATATTATGAAAATCAATCTGATCTTCTAAATAAAATGGAATTTAATGTATATGGAATTGATAACATCAATAGCAACGATGACTTAAATAACGATGACTTAAATATTGAAACACATAAATTTGAGTATCTTAAATATGACTTTGATAAACTAAATGAAGCTGATAAAGATCAAAGCAACTTAAATAAAGAAAAAAATAATAATTCTGAAGGCAGATATAACAATAAAGTTGATTTTCAGGATAATCAAGATCCTGAAACAAATATTAATATTAATAAAGACAAAATAGAAAAAAATACACCAGGCATTAAAGAAAATGATACTAAAGAAGAAAGTTCTCTTATCTACGAAAATGTAAACAAAGATGTAAATGGAAAAAATATTCAATTGGATTAAAAAAATGTTAATAGACATAGAACAAATAAAAATAAAAGGTAGAATCAGACAAAATATAGGAGATATAACAACTCTTAAAGAAAGCATAAAAAAGCATGGCTTAATTTATCCAATAATAATAGACAAAAACAAAAATTTAGTAGCAGGATTTAGAAGATATCAAGTTTTAAAAGAGCTTGGATACAAAGAAGTTGAAGTTAAAGTAATATCTATAGAAGATAAAAAAACTTTGCTTGAAATTGAATTAGATGAAAATAACACTAGAAAATCATTTACAAGAAGTGAAGCAAATGCTGGAGAAGAGCAACTAAAAATTTATTCAGAAAAAAATATAATAATAAAATTTCTAAAATTCATTATTTTAAAATTAAAAAAATTCTTTAAAAGAACAAAAACACACTAAAATTTAAATTATCTAATATCATTGGAGGAAATTTATGCCCAATTATCAAAATCTTAATATGCTCAAAGCTTTTCAAGAGCTAAAAAAAATCAATCCCGAAGCATTAAGTAAAACCTTAAGCTCGGATAGAATAAATAAATATGATATTAAAATAGACGGTAATAATGTACATTATAATTATGCTACAAAACAAATTAGTGAGACTCACCTAAAAATATTCCAAAGTTTAAGTGATGAAGCAAACTTAATAGAAAAATATAGAGAAATAATTAACGGTAAGAATATTAATATCAGTGAAAACAGAAAAATTTTACACCATTTAACAAGAGGTCAACTAGGAACAGAAGTAACAGATAATAATGAAAATATGCGAGAATTTTTTGTCAGAGAGCTTCAAAAAATTTTCTCATTTGCAAAACAAATTCAAAATGGAAAAATTAAAAGCTTAAAAGGGGAAAAATTTAAAAATGTGGTACAAATTGGCATTGGAGGCTCAAGTCTTGGCCCAAAAGCATTGTATACTGCAATTAAAAATTATGCTAAGCAGAAAAATTTATATCTAATGAAAGCCTATTTTATTTCAAATATCGATCCAGATGAAGCGGAAGAAGTTTTAAGCGAAATAGACCTTGATAAGACTCTATTTATTGTAGTATCAAAAAGCGGATCCACACTAGAAACTGCTTCTAATATGCAATTCTTAATTAAAAAATTAAAAGACAATGGGATTATAGAATACAAAAAACAAATTATAATCATTACCTCAAAAGAAAGTATGCTAGCACTTGAAAAGGGATATCTTGAATACTTCTTTATGCATGATTCAATTGGTGGCAGATTTTCATCAACATCCGCAGTCGGTCTTGCTCTTATTACTCTTTGCTTTTCAGAAAATATTACAAAAGAAATACTGAAAGGAGCTCATGAAGTCGATAAAAGAGCATTAAACAAAAATATAATAGAAAATGCTCCTCTTATGGCAGCCCTAATTAGTATATATGAAAGTAATGTACTTAACTACAGCAGTAATTGTATTATTGCATATTCAAAAGCAATGGAAAACTTTTATCTTCACTTACAACAACTTGAAATGGAAAGTAACGGAAAACAAGTAAACCGATTTGGAGAAAAAATAGATTACAAAACAGTCAGAATAATTTGGGGAGGAATTGGGACAGATGTACAACATTCATTTTTCCAAATGCTTCATCAAGGAACAGAGATTGTACCAATGGATTTCATCGGGTTTAGCGAATCTCAATTAAAGAAAGATATAATTGTGGAAGGAACATCAAACAATAATAAGCTAAAAGCAAATTTAATAGCCCAAATCATTGCATTCTCTCAAGGTAAAGAAGACATAAACAGAAATAAAAAATTTGAAGGAGAGAGACCTTCTGCCCTAATATATTCAAAAGAGCTTATTCCTTATGTAGTAGGAGCAATATTAGCTCACTATGAAAATAAAGTAATGTTTGAAGGATTTTTACTTAACATAAACTCATTTGATCAAGAAGGAGTTCAACTTGGGAAAACAATTGCAACAAAAATCCTAAAGAAAGATAATAAAAAAAACGAAATAATAGAATCTTATTGCAACTTACTGTAATAATAAAAGTATAGAAAGGGTTTTTAAAAAACATGATAATATCATTAATGATAAATAATTGTTTAAGTTTCAATAAGAGGCAAAAATGAATATAGCATTAATATATATATTACTAAATATAATAATTATGGTTGGGTTACTAGGAATACTCTATTTTTTCCATAAAAAACATATCTCATTTACAAAAAGAATATTTATAGCACTAGGACTAGGATTAATTTTTGGCATATCTATGCAGTACCTTTATGAATCAGATTCTACAGTAATAAAAGAAAGCATTAGATGGATTAACATCCTAGGAAATAGTTATGTAAGACTTCTTAAAATGATTGTAATTCCTCTCATTATTGTCTCGATAATATCTGCAATAACAAAACTAACAAACACCCAAGATGTTTGGAAAATGAGTTTATCCGTAATATTAGTACTTGTATTTACAGCAGGAATCGCATCAATAATTGGAATTTATACCTCCTTATTCTTTAATTTAACAGCAGAATCTCTCCAATCTGGTGAAGATAAAATTACATATGAAAGAAAGCTAACCCAAGGACTTGATCGCCTAAATTATACTTCAATTACGCAAAGACTAACAGAACTTATTCCTGAAAATATATTTGAAGATATGGCAGGTATGAGGCCAAGCTCAACAATTGGAGTAGTAATATTTGCTGCCTTAGTAGGTATATCCGCTGTTAGAGTTTCAAAGAAAAA
Source organism: Borrelia sp. A-FGy1 (assembly GCF_014084025.1). Lineage (NCBI taxonomy): Bacteria > Pseudomonadati > Spirochaetota > Spirochaetia > Spirochaetales > Borreliaceae > Borrelia > Candidatus Borrelia mahuryensis. The sequence continues at coordinate 774,527 of NZ_CP043682.1, read as the reverse complement.
GCCAGAATCAATAGAATTTTTCAAACAAATAATGACAACATTACAAGATTTAACTTCAGGAATACTAATTTTAATTTTAAAGTTGACTCCTTATTCTATATTAGCAATGATCACAAAAATATCAGCAACAAGCGATATCTCAAGCATACTGAAGCTTGGAAAATTTGTACTTGCATCTTATATTGCTATTGGCATTACTATATTAATGCACATGACATTAATTGCCTTTAATAGACTAAATCCAATTACTTTTATTAAAAAGGCATTTCCTGTTTTAACATTTGCATTCATATCTCGTTCTAGCTCAGCTACAATACCCGTTAATGTAGAAGTACAAACTAAACAATTAGGAGTTAGTGAAGGTATTGCTAATCTTTCTAGTTTATTTGGAGCTTCAATTGGACAGAATGGATGCGCTGCTATCCATCCTGCAATGATAGCAATAATGATTGCCCCTACTCAAGGGATAAACCCAACAGATCCATTATTTATACTTCAACTTATAGGAATAATAATAATAACATCATTTGGAGTAGCTGGAATAGGAGGAGGCGCAACAATGGCATCTTTAATGGTTCTTTCGTCAATGAATCTACCTGTTGAACTAGTTGGGATATTAATATCTATTGAGCCTCTAATTGATATGGGAAGGACATCTGCTAACGTAAGTGATTCAATGGTTGCAGGAATAATTACTGCTAAAAATTTAAATCAATTAGATATAAATATTTACAACAATAAATATTTACAAAAACAAAAATAAAATAGAAAATAAGGAATTTACATGAAAGTAATAATTATCGGAGGCACAGCTGCAGGTACTAGCGCTGCTGCTAAAGCGAAAAGAATAAATAAAAAATTAAATATCACCATTTATGAAAAAACAAATACTACATCTTTCGGTGCTTGCGGATTGCCCTATTTTATTGGAGGATTCTTCGATGATTCAAATAAAATGATAGCTAGAACACCTGATGAGTTTGAGAAAAATGGAATATCTGTACGTACTAAACATGAAGTTATCCAGGTAAAAATCAAAAATAGTACTATTAAAATAAAAAATCTAAAAACTGGAGAAATATTTAATGATACCTATGATAAATTAGTAATTGCAACAGGAGGAAACCCTATTATACCTCCTATCAGCAACATCCACCTAAGTAATTTTTATACCTTAAGAAACATGAAAGATGGAACAGAAATAAAAGAACTCTTTAAGAAAAAAGAAATAAATGACATAGTAATAATTGGAGCTGGATATATTGGACTTGAAATGGTAGAAGCAGCTAAAAATAGAAATAAAAATGTAAGAATCATTCAACTAGATAAGCGAATACTTATCAAATCATTTGACAAAGAAATTACTAATATAATGGAAGAAGAACTAATTAAAAACAATGTCTTACTCCATACAAATGAATTTGTAAAAAGTTTAGTAGGAAAAGAAAAAGTTGAAGGCATCACTACAAATAAAGGTGAATATAAAGCTGATCTTGTAATTCTATCTACGGGAATACAACCTGCTACTGAATTTTTAGAAGGACAACTTGAGACTTTTAAAAACGGCGCTATAGTCATTAATGAATATGGTGAAACTAGTGTAAAGAATGTTTTTTCTGCTGGAGACTGCGCTACAATATACAACATTGTAAGCAAGCAGAATGATTATATTCCTCTTGCAACAACAGCTAGTAAAATGGGCAGGGTAATAGGAGAAAATTTAGCAGGAAAACGTATTCCTTTTAAAGGGACATTAGGGTCTGCATCTGTCAAAGTCTTGTCTCTTGAAGCGGCAAGAAGTGGACTTACAGAAGAAGATGCTTTAAATCTTGGAATAAAGTATAAAACAGTATTAGTAAAAGATAAAAACCACACAAATTATTACCCATCACAAGAGGATATATATATTAAGTTAATCTATAATGAAGAAACAGAAGAAATTATCGGAGCACAAGTAATAGGGAAAAATGGAGCAGCTTTAAGAATGCATACACTTTCTCTTGCAATTTACTCAAAAATTACGACAAAAGAACTTGGTATGTTAGATTTCGCATACTCCCCTCCCTTCTCAAAAACTTGGGATGCTCTAAATGTCGTAGGAAACGCAGCAAAGTAAATGAAAAATGAATTGTCAAATGAATATGGAAATTATTATCAGTTATTCATGGTATTCAAAATTAATAAAAGAGAACTAAAATAAATATACTAGATATTTACTTTAGTTCTTCATACTAAATGGCTGTCCAGTACTTGCAAGAACATCTCTCCAAAAAGAACCATTTATATTAACTTTATTTCTATCAAATACTGCCATTTCTATTGGTATATGCACAAATTTTGTACTCCACAAGCTAACTAATAATTTTGTTTTTCCCGCCATAGCAGCGTGAACAGCATTTGAACCAAGACGAGCACAATAAAGAGAATCACTAGCATTAGCTGGTGAACTTCTAATAATATAACTAGGATCAATATACTTAAGAGTAATTGGAATATTTTTAAATTTAAAATATTCTGTAATCTTATCTTTAAGGTAAAGGCCAATATCCTCATAAAGCAAATTACCAGAGTCATCTCTTTTTCGACTACCATGATCAAAATATTTTTGTCCTGCTCCTTCTGCTATTAATATTACTGCATGAGGAATTTCATCTAAACTCTCTTTCTCCAATAACCTTCTCTCAAGATGAGTAAGAAACCCATTAGGCCCTTCAATATCAAAGTCTAACTCTGGTATTAAACAAAAGTTAACATCATTCGAAGATAAAGCAGTATAAGAAGCAATAAAACCAGAATCTCTACCCATAACCTTAACAAGACCAATTCCATTATATGCACTATTTGCTTCAAAATGTGCACCAGCAACAGCAGCAACTGCTTGCTCAACCGCTGTTTCAAATCCAAATGACTTCTGAACAAACATAAAGTCATTATCAACTGTCTTAGGAATCCCCACAACAGAAATTTTTAAATTTCTCCTAGCTATCTCATTAGCAATTAGAATAGATCCCTTCTGTGTCCCATCTCCACCAATATTAAAGATCATATTAATATTCATTCTTTCTAAAGTATCAACTATTTCAACAGGCTTAATTCCTCCTCTTGAGGAACCAAGTATTGTACCTCCAAACTGATTAATATCATCCACTATATCAGGATTAAGTTGAACAAAAGGCGAATTAGACTCTGACAAAAGCCCCTGATACCCAAATTTAACACCATAAATATTACGAACTCCGTATACTTTCCATAATGTCCTCACAATTGAACGAATAACATCATTAAACCCAGGACAAAGCCCTCCACAAGTAGTAATTGCCGCCTTAACATGTTTTGGAATAAAATATATTTTATCTCTAGGTCCAGCTTTCTCTAAAAGGATATTTTCATACTTATCGCAACTTTCTTCATTTTTATAAACACTAAATCTAATTTTATTAATCTCATTAGTAAAATGAACATGATTTTTGCTGGCATAAAAATCAATTAAAGGATTATTTTGTTTACATTCTCCTAGACTTTCTATTCTAAAATTCAATTCCTTATCTCTAATCCTATACATTATATTATTCCTCCATCATAAACCATTATAATTCAACTAGTTCCTAATAAATTGACTTTGATCCTTAATCATATCATATATGTCATCATAAATATAAGGAGATCCTTCAAGAGGAGACTTAATCAAATTATTAGAAATAAACTCGAAATATTTATTGAGCTTTGAATTTTTATCAAAATCAATAAATGGAATTCTATTATTAACAGATTCTCTAAAACTCTTTGCAAAAGGAATAAATCCAATAAATTCTATTGGTATATTAATATTATTCTTAACCACATTTATTAAATTTTCACACATACCTATTTCTTCACTAGATTCTATTCTATTAAGCACAACTCTAGGGTAAAAATTATTCATCATTTTTTTTACCTTAAGAGATGAACTTAAAGATATAAGCTCAATCCCTGAAACTAAATCCTTAAACTTAACATTTGACCCTTCTATTTTTTCTTTAAAGAAATTACTAATATATTCACGCTCCTCACTCTTTGAAGGAAAGCCTAAATACAAAAGACGATAAAGTGCATTTTTTAAAAATGAATAAGCATTCAGTATAGAAGGAGTCTCTGGCACAGTAACAATAATACCACTATAAGCCACTAAATAAAAATCTAAGGTATTATATGATGTTCCTGAACCTAAATCTATAAAAACAAAATCTGCAACAAGATCTCTTTGAATTGAATCAATTATTTTCTTTTTGATAGAAAAAGGAAGATTAGCTGTACCTGCATAAAGAGCATCTCCTGGAATTAAATAAAGCTTATTATAAGGTGTTTCAATAACTAAATTCGAAAAATTTTTTTCACGCTTATTAATAAAAGACCCTACACCAACACCAGTATTTTTAACCCCTAAACATGTATGTAGATTAGAACCGCCAAGGTCAAGATCAACTAGTATTACAGTTTTTCCTAAGCTTGAAAGTTTATAACCAATATTAGCAACAAAAGAGGTCTTACCAACACCTCCTTTTCCGCTTGCAACAGGAATAATCTTAGTCATTCTAAATCCTTTAATTGCTATTCTTATCTTTATTAAAATTTTTCATGAAATCAAAAAATCTTAAAAAACCCATCTTTTTAGATCCTTCTATTTGTGAAGCCTCCTCTTCTTTAGAAGCCGCAATTAAATCCTTAATCAAATCCTTATTATTCGTAAAATTTTCAATACTATCAGGTTTCCCACAAATCACAATTTTATCATCCTTTAAAAAAAAATAATCACCATCCACAAACTCATACCTAGAATTACTTAAATTCCTAACAGCAATAACTGTAATACCCTTTTCTCTTCTCAAATCAGCCTCAAGAAGAGTCTTCCCTACATACTCGTTAGGAATAACAGTTTCAGCAACAATAATATCATACCCAATAATATTATACGTCGAAAGATTGGGAGAAACTAACAACGGAGTTAATCTTCTTGCCGCATCCTTACTTGGAAATATAATTTTTGTAGCCCCAAGAGTCTTTAATATTTCAGCATCATCTCTATCTTCAGTTTTAACACATATCTCTCTCATGCCTAAAAGATTACAATAATGAGTAACAAGAGCACTCTTGCCAAGATCATCATCAAAATCAATAATAACAGCATCCGTATCCACAGGAATTACTTTTTTTAACGCATTTTTAGTAAATTGATCAAGAATAAAACTCTCAGTAGCAATAACATCATATTCTTCAACTAATTCCTTTGATGTATCAACAATAATAATTTGACAATCAAGTCTACTTAAATCTTCAAGAAGATGTATACCTAAATTACTAAGACCAATAATAACAAATGTTTTCACTCTTTGTCTATCCCACTAAAATATCTTGCCTTGGTCTTGTAAATTCTTCAAAACGAGATCTCCGTGATACAAAAATTGCCATAGAAAAAAGACCTATTCTGCCTGCAAACATAGTAAAAATTATAATTATTTTACCTAAAAATGACAATTCCGGAGTAACCCCTACCGAAAGCCCAACAGTACCAAAAGCAGAAAAAACCTCATACCCTAAATCAATAACTTTCCACTTATCTCCGCCCTCAGCAGCAAGAAGAACAAAAAATGAAAAACACAGGATAAAAACAGCTCTTACAAAAAATAAAAGAGCAAACCTTATACTATCAATTGACACTTTATATGAGCCTATAATATAGCCATTACCATCTTGTGCTTTTATCACCGCAAGTATAATTAAAAAAAATGTTGTTATCTTAATTCCTCCAGCAGTTGAACCAGGAGCACCCCCAATAAACATAAAAGGTAAAGTAATCATCTGAGTCCTACTTGTAATAACAGAATTTTCAAGATAATTAAATCCTGCTGTCCTTGTACTTATTGAATAAAATACTGAATTTAATATTAGAGTTCCAATTGAATAACCTTCCTTTATTTTATGAATTTCAGACAGAAAAAATATAATTGCTCCAAAAACAATCAAAAATAAACTAAAACTAAATACAACTTTAGCATGAAGAGATAATTTTTTTTTATCTCTAATAGTGTTACTAACATCACGATATACCATAAACCCAAGCCCCCCACAAATAATTAAAACAGCAATAACAATTATTGCTTCAGGTACATCCCGCCAAGCATAAATACTCTCAGAATGCATAGAAAAACCTGCATTACAAAATGCTGAAATTACAGTAAATAAAGCTTCAAACAATGAAATCTTAACACCTCGAATTTTAAAAAAAACTAATATTAATATTAGTCCAATCAGTTCAATTAGAAAAGTTATAAGAAGTATACTTTTTAAGATTTTAATGGGATTATATTCAATATTTGAAAGAGAATATTGCTTTATTATCCTAGCATCTGTCATCTTCAATTTACGCTTAGGAATAAGCAAATAAAATGTAGTAATAGTTATAAATCCAAGACCCCCAAATTGAATTAACAACATGATAACAGTAAATCCAAAAGTAGAAAAATTTTCTATTTTAACAGTAACAAGACCAGTAATACTAACAGCAGATACAGATGTAAATAGAGCATCTATGTATTCTAGTTTTTCTTCACCCTTCCAAGAAATAGGTAATAATAATAAGAGAGAACCAAAAAACATAATTAGAATAAAATAACTAAAAAGAAAAAATCTATCGCTAAACTTAAACTTTAACATAAAAATAATAAAGGCATAAAAGCACTATTTAAAATATAATCATAAAACATTGAAATATTATCACAATTTTACTATTTTTAATACATGTTAGAAATTGAATCTAAAGCTTTCATTCCAAAAAATGAAATTAAAAGAATTTTTAAATTAGCTAATAAAAAATTTAAATTTATTAAAAAAGAGCTCAAAGATGATGTATACTATTGCAATACCAAAAAAATAATTAGAATAAGAAAATTTGATACTTCAACAGAAATTGTAACATTTAAAACTAAATATTTAGATTTTGACATAGAAGTCAACAAAGAAATTGAATTTAGAGTAGATAATATAAATAATTTTGTACTCTTTTTAGAAGAAATGGATTTCAAAATCCTATATAAAAAAACAAAAAAAAGTCTAATTTATAAAAAAGAAAATTTGACTATAGAAATCAATGAAATTAAAAACCTTGGATTCTTTTTAGAAGTAGAAAAAATCATTAAAGATAAAAACGAGCTAGCTCTAGCCAAAACAGAAATTTATGAAATGATAGAAGATTTTCAATTAAAAAATAATATTGAAAAAAAATCATATTTTGAACTACTAAGTAATCAACTTAAAATATAAACTTTTAAAATCCAAACTTACATATGATAATATAAATCCTTCACTTCCATACTGTTTAACTTTAGGCTTAAGAGCAGATCTCTTAAAAATCTCAGATTCATTCAGAAAATACCAATGATCATCATCAAAATAAATAACTCTAATATTATTGCCATCTTCATAAGCTAAGAACAAATTACCTCTATAGTCTATAATATCACTTCTTATACCATTTATCTTAATATTTGGACTTATATTATGCCATTTATCAAACTTCAAAGTAGATACACTAACAATAGGCCTACTCTTTGTTACATAACTTAAAAAAACTTGACCAGATTTAACATTAGAAATAATTTTTATTGAATTTGCTATATTGGCAGACTGCATATTTGTATTCACCCAAGTCTTGCCCTTATAAATAATAAATTCAGATTTTATATATTCATCTATTTGATAATTGTAAAAAATTCCCAAGAAAGGTTCGGAAACGATTCCAATATTTGAAGTATTAACATTAGCATTTCCTTTAGAAATATAAGAAATCCCAGTATTACTCCAAATATTTCCATATCCTTTATTTTTAATAAAATTTATTTTATATTCTTTTCCAACCTTTTTTAAATAAGCCAAGTATAAATTATTTGATTTGTCAATGCTAATATTTATCAAAAATCCAATACTATCTCTAAACTTAGGACTAATATCAATCCACTTTCTACTATTAAATTTTTTAACTATAAGTTCTCCAGAAAAATTATCTGTCTCCTTAGTAGTAAAAGCAACATATAATTCTCCTTTAGAATTGATTGCAAAATCAAAGCAAGCAACCCCAGTAATATTTTCATTAACAGCAGAGGCTATATCAAACCAACCAATATTTTCAATAAAAGCAGAAACTTTAATACTATCACTAGTTTCCATTTGATATGCAACATAAATATTTTTTTTATATGTTCTTAATATGTATTTTTTTAACTTAAAGTCTAAACTAAAGCTTGGCAATTCCCTTAATAGAAAAGTCTTATCTTGCATTTTTATATTGGATGGTTTTACTTTTAAAGAAGCTTCACTTATTATTGATAAATCCAGATCCGTAAGAGAAAAATTAATATTTATATTTTCAGATGTGATATAGATTATCGCATAAAGAACATCTTTGTCTAATTTTATTTTAAAATCTTTCTTTCTTACCTTATCCGTCATATATTTTTTATTTACAACATCATAAATCATATAAACAAAATCTGATTTTAAAGAACTATCAAAAGTTAAGATATAATTAGAAGACTTACTAACTTTTAAATAAACGCTTCCCTTTCCACTCTTACTCGAAATACTCAAAGAACTTATCTCTGTTAAAATTTGCTTGTCATGGGCATAAGAATAATAAACAATAATTAACAAAAATAAGAATGTCTTAATCTTCATATTTTTTAAGATCCAAAAATACCATTAAATAATCAACAAAAGATATAACAATTAAAAAGGCAGACACAGCATATATTATTCCAATAATAAAAGAAAAATTAAAATTTATTTTTAAAGCAGAGCTAACATATTTTTCAATCAGTACAGTCAATTTCAATTTATCTAAACTATAAATGAAAAAACTAGCAAATGTTGTAATAGCATAAAACAATGATTTTAATTTACCCGAAAACTTAGCTTGTTGAACTATATCAAATTGTATAATCAAATTTCTAATAAAACCAATAGAAATTTCACGATATACAAATATTACAAAAAAATAATATGGAGTAATGCCTTTATAAAAGAAAAAAACAAAATATGTTAAGTGTTGTAATACATCTGCATAAGGATCCAAAACCTTTCCCATATCACTAACTAATCCATATTTTCTAGCAATATAACCATCTACAAAATCTGTTATTTCATTCAAAATAATTAAAACCCAAATCAAAACTAAAAAGAAATAAGGATTCCATAAATCTTCAAGGAAAAATATAAATAGTATAATGAAAGACAATATAATCCGAAAAAAAGTTATCTTATTTGGACTAATTATTCCCGAATTATTCAATTTATAAAATCTCCTTACTATTTATTTTTGATTTAATAAACTCAAGAACTTCTTCAAGTCCAAGCCCATTAATCTGTTCATTAGTTCTAGTTCTAATAGCAATTTTCTCTGTTTGAACTTCTCTCTCTCCTATTATAAACATATAAGGGACTTTTTTTGCTTGATATTCTCTAATTTTTGCATTCATTCTTTTATTGCAATCATTATCAAGTTTTATCCTAATACCTTGTTCTTTAAACATAGATAGCACTTTGAATGCATATCCTTCTACAATATTATTTATAGGAATAATTACAACTTGAAGAGGTGCTAACCACACAGGAAATGAACCCCCATAATGTTCTATTAAAATTCCAAAAAATCTTTCAATAGAACCAAAAAGAGCACGATGAATCATAAAGGGCCTCATTTCTTTACCATCTTCTGCAGTATAAGTCATTTTAAATCTTTCAGGAAGATTAAAATCAAACTGAATTGTACTCATCTGCCATTCTCTTTCAAGAGAATCTATTATCTTAAGATCAATTTTAGGCCCATAAAAGGCTCCACCTCTTTCATCAATATCATAAGCAATATTAAGCTCAATTAAGGACTCTTCTAATACTCTTATAGACATATTCCAATCATTGCTGCTCCCTACAGATTTTTCTGGTTTTGTAGAAAGATATGCCTTTAAACTTGTAAAACCAAATTTATCCCACATATAAAGAGCAAATCTTAAAACCTCTTTAACTTCAGTTTTAACTTGATCATAAGTACATATAATATGAGCATCATCTTGAGTAAATCCCCTTACACGCATAGTGCCATGAAGAGCACCCATCTTCTCATAACGATATACCGTACCAAGCTCAGCCCATCTAAAGGGTAAGTCCTTATAAGAATGTTTTTTTTCATTATAAATTGCAATATGAAATGGACAATTCATAGGCTTAATATAATAATTACTCTTATCCATTTTAATCTTCTCAAACATATTATCTTTATAAAAATCTAAGTGTCCAGAAGTTTCCCAAAGACAAGATTTACCTACATGAGGCGTAAAAAGAATATCATATCCATTTTTAAAATGTTCTTCTCGCCAAAAATCTTCTAATAAAGTTCTTATTCTAGCACCATTAGGATGAAAAAATATAAGCCCAGGACCTATTTCTTCATGTATAGAAAATAAGTCAAGTTCGCGTCCAAGTTTTCTGTGGTCTCTCCTTTTTATCTCTTCTCTTAAGTGAAGATATGCCTTAAGCTCCTTTTCATTGTTCCATAAAGTCCCATAAATACGAGTAAGCATTTTATTTTTCTCATTTCCACGCCAATAAGCACCAGCAATGTTAGTCAATTTAAATGCCTCTGGATCAATTTTCTGCATATTATCAACATGAGGTCCCCTACAAAGGTCAACAAAATTATTACTCTTATATACCGAAATCTCTTCTTTGATATCAATATTACTAATTAATTCCATTTTATAAGGCTGGTTTTTAAATAAAACTAAAGCTTGTTCTCTAGTAATTATTTCTTTTATAAAAGAACTACCTGTCTCTAAAATCTCTCTCATCTTTTTCTCTATTAAAAAAAGAATATCTTCTGTTATATTATTTTCAAAATCAAAATCATAATAAAAACCATCTTTAACTGGAGGTCCTATCGCAATTTTAGTATTTGGAAACAATTCAAGCACTGCTTCTGCCATAACATGGGCAATTGAATGTCTCTTCTTGTATAAGATATTATCTTTTTCTAAATCTTTACTCATAAAATACCTTCTCAATTTTAACTTTTAAATACAAACATCACATATTGGAACTCTAATAGTAAAAAATAATAAATATAAAATCCCAAATAAAATATACAAAAAAATTTATTAAAAAAATAGATAAAAGTAAACAATACTCAATAAATTAATTAATCTACTGTTACTATAGACTCAATGTTAAAATAAAGAGCCATAGCTAAAAAGAAAGTAATACTAGAAGAACCCCCATAAGAAAGGAAAGGTAAAGGTATGCCCGTAATTGGCAAAAGCCCTAAACACATTCCAATATTAAAAGAAGTATGAAAAAATAAAAGACCCAATATACCCGATAAAACCAATGACATATACCTATCTTTGCTCTTATCCATTATTATTAAAATCTTAAAGAAAATAAAGAAAAATAATATTAAAACTGTACTAACCCCAAAAAATCCAAATTCCTCAGCAAGAATTGAGAAAATAAAATCTGTGCTCTGAGAAGGTACATAGTTAGCATGGGTATAAGGACCTTTTAAAAACCCTTTTCCCAAAATACCCCCAGAACCAATAGCAATCTTTACTTGATTTAAATTCCATCCAGCTCCTTTGAGATCAATATTCGGATCTAAAAAAACTAAAAATCTCTTAATTTGATAAGGTTTCATTATTTTAGAAAGAAACTTAGATGAAAAAGTAGCAATTAACAAAATTGAACTCATAAACATAATATAAAAATAAGAAAGTCTAATGTTTAAATTGCATTTTGAAATAAAAAAGCCTATCATAGATGCTAAAAGCACTAAAATTAACACTAAAAAAGCTATCTGAAAATAAAAATTGTTTGAAAAAATTAAATATATTACATTCCCCATGTCTGCCTTATACTCATACCAAACAGGCAATACTACAAAAAGAAAAGAAAAAAATCCTACTAAAATAAAATACAAAATATAATGTAAATGAACACCAGCAAAAAAGGAAATAAATATAAATATACTCAAGTATACCACAGCAGTTCCAAAGTCAGGTTGTAAAAATACAATCAAAATAATAGGAGAAATTAAAATAAAGGCAAAAATAAAAACAAAAAAGCTACCATTATCCTTTCTACTACTGTAAAATTTAGCAAGAGCTAAAATACTAATAATTTTACCAAATTCTGAAGGCTGCCCACCTAACTTCCAAATTCCAATCCAAGATTTAGCTCCGTTAACAGTAACGCCAAAAAAAGCAGTAAAAATTAAAGAAGCTACCAATAAAAAATATAAGGGATAAATTATTCCTTGTATGATCTTAAGATCATACCTTCCTATTATAAAAATTAGGGAAAATCCACTAAGAACCCATATAGTTTGTTTAATATATTCAACTTTAATTAAGGAACCATTAGAAGTATAATCACTAGAATATATAAGCAAAATTCCAGTAAAAGATATAATCGCCAAACTAATCAATGCTAAAAGATCATACCCTTTCCTAAAAACAGCCACTTTAATTTACCTAATATACCATGGTCTATATTCTCTAAGGATATCTTCATAACTTTGATTAGCAAAAATTCCCTGCATAATCAAATCTACAGCTTTAGCAGGCCACATATCAGCATTACTCCTTCCTTCAACTAAACTAAAAACAATAACTTGTTCATCAGAAGTCTGATTATAAGGAGCAAGTCCTACAAAAGAACTATTTTCAAATCCAATGACACCAGTTTGACCCGTTCCTGTCTTACCTGCAACTGATACAGCCTTAGTAAGAACTGAATTTTTTGCAGTACCATAAGTTATAACACTTCTCATATACTTTTTTAAAAACTTAAAGGTACTCTTACTAATAAGTTTAGTATTTCTAAGAATCTCTGGAGTACTTTCAAGAACAACCTTATTAGTACTTCCATCTAAAATTTTATTGACAACTCTTGGCTTATATACAAAACCTTCATTTGCAATCATAGCTATCATATTAGCAATCTGAATAGGAGTAGCATTTAAAAATCCTTGCCCTATTGAAAAATTTACAGTATCACCACCAACCCAAGGTTGCTTAAAAGTTTTCTCCTTCCATTCTGGACTTGGAAGGAGTCCTGATACCTCATTTGGCAAATCGATACCTGTCCTCTCACCAAACCCATATTCTCTTGCATATTTAAAAATTTTCTCCGCCCCAAGATACTTAAGCCCCATTGTATAAAAATAAACATTACATGAATGTGCAATAGCTTCTTCTAAATTGACATAACCATGCCCGCCACGATGCCAACAATTAAAAATTCTATTACCTACCTTAAAGTATCCTGGACAATGTATCTTTCTGTCTTTATCAAAAACTTTTTCTTCCAATATTGCGGTAGCCATAACCAACTTAAAAATAGAAGCAGGAGGGTAAACTGATTGTACTGCCCTATTCAGAAAAGAATAATCTTCTCTAGAATATTTATTATAAACATCCTTCATTGAATAGTAAGGATAATTATGAAGAGCTAAAATACCTCCTGTTGAAGGCTTTAATACAACTATAGTACCATACCTATCCCCTAAAGTATTTTTGGCAAGCATTTGAATATCCTTATTAAGATTTAAAACAATATTATTCCCAGGAGTCATATTTTCTATAATAGAGCCATTATCTATTTTTCTTTCTTTAGAATCTACCTTATATTTAATTAACCCATCCTTACCTCTAATATAACTATCATAAATTTGTTCAATTCCCGACTTTCCTATAGTAGAATTATTATCATACCCTTTAACATTATAGAAAGAACGAAGTTCTCTTTGATTAATCCTACCAACATACCCAATAGGATGAGAATAAGAGTTATCCACCAAATAATTTCTTTTAAAAGAATATGACCATAGAAGTGCAGGATAATAACTTCTTTTTTCAGATATTCTAAATAACATCTCAGGACTAAGTTCAACTATTTCTACATCTTTAAGATATCCTCTAGGAGCTTCAATCTTAGAAAAAATAAGTTCTCGATCTATATTCAGAGTATTTGATAAAAAATCTAACATCTCTTCTCTATCTTCAAGAGACATATTATAATATTGTTCCAAACTAACTTTTAAAACAAATGCAGTAATATTATTTGCAATAACATTCAAATTTGAATCTAAAATTTCACCTCTTGAAGCATTAATTTTTTCAACCCTAGATAAAAGAACCGTTGCTTCTCTATCATAAAACAAATGTTTTCCAATCTGCATCTTAAATAAAGTAAAAAAATATATAAAAAAAACAAAAGAAACAAGCAATAATCCAAATCTATATCTTTCTTTAAAGATAACCTTCATTTAATACTCCTCTCTAAAAATATAAAGATTTCTAGTAAAATAACTTAAAATTGGATACAAAAAATTTATAAATACTATATTTACAATAAGATTAAGATTAAATATTTCATAATTAAATCCCTTAAGATCTATAAAATCTGAAAAAGTCATTGCAACAAACCAAATAATAAATTTTGATAGAACAAAAAACATTGTCATGCTAAGCATACTTTTAGGAATTAAAATCTTAATTTTACCAAGAATATAAAATACTAAAACATAACTAAATACAAAAAAACCAAGCGGTAGTCCTGTAAAATAATCCATAATAAAACCATGTAAAATACTAGAAATTAAACCTACATTAAAAATAAAATTTAGAGAATTAAAAATTAAAATTATTAAAAATATATCTATTGAAAAAGAAAAATTAACTGAAAAATAATATTGAAAAATTTGACCCAAAAATATGCTAGTGATGTAATAAATAACAAAAGATATCAATTTTGTATCACCTTATCATCTTTAATCAAAAAAACATACTCTAATCTATCCAAAACCATTATAGGTTCTATTTTAATACTTAAAAGAGAATTATATTCAAGAATATTAAAATGAATAATCTTACCTATATAAATCCCACCGGGATAATCACTAAACCCAGCTGTAACTACAGAGTCACCCACTTTTAAATCATTTTCAGCTAATCTATTAACATAATTCATCTCAAGTGGCTCACCATATCCCTTACCTTCAACAAGGCCAATAAACTTGCTATTTTGAATTCTTGCAGAGACAAAATTCTCATAACTAGTTAAAGGTAAAATTTTAGCAGTATTTGCATAAACTTTAACAACTTTTCCAACCAAGCCACTAAATCCATCTTGATAAGCAACAGCTACCATATCTTTTTGAACACCGTCACTATAACCCTTGTTAATTGCCATTAAAGAAGAAATATTTGAATAATTTAAATAAATTATTTCAGCTGGTATAAACTCACTAGAATTTGATGAATAAAACCCAAGTTGTTCCTTAAGTCTAGAATTTTCTTGTCTTAGTATTTGAACATTTTGAGTAACTATCTCAAGTTGTTGTATTCTTTTTTTGTATTCCTCTATTCTCTCACCATAATCCTTATATTCACTTATTGCCTTAAAAATACTAGAAATAAAACTAAAAAATTCATGCAAATTATCCTGAATATATGAATTTAAGGTAAAAACAAAAAAATTGTCTTTTGTCTTCTTGCTATGACCACTAGAATCATATACCATAAGAATAATGGCAAGTATTAATATACTTAGTACCTTAACAAAATTCTTGAACTTAACAAGAAACTTCATATCTATTCATTAATAAAACTATATATATTCTTACTAATATCTATCCTATTAGCATAGTCATAAAATAAACCTGCTCCAACAGATACAGAAAGAAGAGGATTGTCTGCTACATAAACGGGCACTCCTGTTTCTTTTGACAAAAGCCTATTAAGCCCTTTAAGAAGAGCTCCTCCTCCTGTTAATATAATTCCACGCTCAACAATATCTGTCGCAAGTTCTGGAGGTGTAGCACCAAGAGTTCTCTTAACCTCATCAACAACTGTACTAATAGGCTCCTTTAAAGATTCTCTTACTTCCATAGAATCAACAATCTGCTTTCTGGGAAGACCTGTAACAGCATCTGTTCCTTTAATATCTATTGTTTCCACTTTCAAATTATGAGTATCTGGATAAACATTACCTATCTTAATTTTTAATTTTTCTGCCGTTTGTTGTCCAATAATAATGTTATGAGCATTTCTCATATATTTTATTATACTTTCATCAAATTCATCTCCACCAGTCCTAATAGCTCTACTTACTACCATCCCACCAAGAGAAATGACAGATATTTCAGTAGTCCCCCCACCAATATCACATACCATATGACCTGTTGGTTCAAAAATAGGAATATCTGATCCAATAGCAGCGGCAAGAGATTCTTCAATAACTTTAACCTCACGAGCACCTGCATTCATTGCACTCTCTTTAACAGCCCTCCTCTCAACTTCTGTAATGCAAGTTGGCACTCCTATTACCATTCTAGGTTTAAAAAATAATTTTTTTCTAGAAAAAATATGATTTATAAAATACTTAATCATTTTTTCTGTATTTTCAATGTCAGCAATAACACCATCACGAAGAGGCCTTACTGCCTTAATGTTCTCTGGAGTTTTCCAAAGCATCTTTTTAGCATTTCGACCAACAGCAACAACTCTATTACCCTTAGTAACATCAATAGCAACAACCGAAGGCTCACTCATAACCACACCATAATCCTTAATGTAAACCAAAGTATTGCATGTACCAAGATCAATGCCAATATCTATCAAAAAAGACTTAAATAAGTTCAAATCAAGCCCCCTAAAAATCTTCTAAGTTAATCCTAAGCCTTTCCCTTGCTTCCTCTAAATAAGGATTAATGCTTAATGCTTCTCTCCAATATTTTCGAGCTTTAGGGTAATCTTTATCTCTCTTTCTATATATATCTCCTATTTTAACATAAACATTGGGATTTAAACTATTAATTTTCAAGACTTTATCATAGTAAATAAAAGCATCATCATAAGCACCTTGGTCCAAATATATATCTCCATATAATAAATACACCTTTTGCATCAAATTATCATCTTTTCTTTCATTAACAAAAGACTTGCTTTCATCTTTTATAAATTTACTTATATATTCAATACTTTTATCAATATCTCCTATTTTATAATTAATATATGCCAAACTCCAAAGAACAAGATCTGACTTATTTTCCTTATAGGCCTTCATAAAAAACTTTAAACTAGATTTATAATCTTTCAAAAGCTGATAAGAATATCCTAAATATTCAAAAATATCTTCTTTTATACTCATGAAATCAAAATTATTCGAATATAAAGCTTTATTTAAATATTTAACAGAAAGTTCACTATAATATTCACCTTTATGAGAGTAAGCTTTTCCTAAAATATAATAAAGTGAACTCATAGGAATATCATCATTAACTGCCATTAAAAACCTTAGCCTTTCTATTGAATTATCCAAAAAATGAGTCTTTAAAGAACTATCATTTAGCATTAACGAATAATAAAAATATGAGAATCCAAGAAGCAAATTTAGATTAAAATCAAACTTGTTTACCTTAAGATCATTCTCAGCATAATCTATTATTTCTTTATATTCCTTATTTTCCCAAAGAACAAGTAAATTTACTTCAGTGGGGCCTGCTTTTAAATAAGAGTTGGAAAAGGCTTTAAAATAAGATAAAATATAAAAAATAAAGAAAAAAAGTAGCAAAACTACAATCAAACAAAAAATATATCTTACATACTTTATTTCCATAAACTCTCTACAAAAATTTAAGTTAATACCCATAAGCCGAGTTCTGTATTATGTCATCATCTATCTCATTTTCTCATCACTGAAAAAATCATGCAATCTACCCGCAAGTCTTCAAGAGCTAAGCAACTTGCATATTTGATTTTGCTCCTAATGAGGTTTGTCTTGTCCTTATCTATCACTAAATAAGCGGTGAGCTCTTACTTCACCTTTTCACCCTTACCCTAATCCTAAGGCGGTATTTTTCTGTGACACTCTCTTAAGTTTAAAACTCCTAGGTATTACCTAGCATTACGCTCTTATTGGAGCTCGGACTTTCCTCTTAAAATATCTCAAAATAAATTAAGCGATGACTGGATATTAACTTAAACTAAATTCTTATTCAACAAGATCTGCTAAACTTCCAGGTACCATCCCCAAGCCAACTTCAAATTTATCTTGATAATAAAGTATTCTACTACAGTAAGGACAAAATTTAACATCATCTGGCTCACGCCTTACCTTATTTGCAAATTCAACAGGAAGTATCATATTACAACCCTTACAAACATTTTCAACTAAAGGAACAACTCCATTAGATTTATTTCTAATAATCCTCTGAAATTTAAACAAAAAATCTTCATCCATTTTAGAAGTATATTTCTCTTCTTCATATATGATATCAAAAAGTTTCTGTTTAATCTCTAAAAGCTCATTTTCAAGTTCGGCACTCTCAGTAATATAAATATCTTGCTCTCCCTCAAGCTTACTCTTTATTTCGGATATTTCCCTGTCTACTCTTGTTTTAAGACCAGTAATATGTGTCATTTTTTTTCTAATAGCAACTTCATCATCAATAATAGTTTGTAACTCTTTCTCAAGGGCTTCATATTCCCTTTGAGTTTTAATACTATCTATTTTTTCCTCTGCCTTGGTCTTTCTCACATTAATATCTTGAATACCTAATTTTAAAGAAGCATCTTCTTTTTGGCATTCTTTAAATTTAATTTGTAATTCATCAAGAGCACTATTAAGTTCATCAATTTGAGATTTCTTGAATTGCAAATACTTAGGAATATTTTTTTGTCTTTCCTCAAGTTTAAACTTAGCCTTATATATGCCTTCAAGGTTTTTTAATATGTTAATATTACTTTCCACAAATCCCCCATTAATTTAAATCTTCTAAATAATCTTTAAGTTTTTGTGTCTTTTTAGGATTTTTAAGTCTTCTTAAAGCTTTAGATTCAATCTGCCTAATCCTTTCTCTTGTAACATTAAAATGAAGCCCAACTTCTTCAAGAGTCAAAGAATATCCATCTTCAAGCCCAAATCTCATTTTAACTACTTCCTGTTCTCTTTCTGGAAGAGTACCAAGAATTGATCTTATTTGATCTTGTAAAACCACAAAAGATGTATGTTTTGCCGGATTCTTTATTGCCTTGTCCTCAATAAAATCACTAAGAACAGAATCCTCCTCTTCCCCAATTGGAGTTTCAAGTGATACAGGTTCTCTTGAAACATTTTTGACAGTCTTAACTTTCTTTAATTCCCATCCAAGTCTAACTGAAAGTTCCTCATCTGTTGGGTCCTTACCTAAAACCTGAACCAAATATCTTGTTTCTCTATTCAATCTATTTATTTGCTCAATCATATGCACAGGAACACGTATCGTGCGCGCTTGATCTGAAATTGACCTTGTTATTGCTTGACGAATCCACCATGTAGCATAAGTAGAAAACTTAAATCCTCTCTTATATTCAAATTTTTCAACAGCCTTAATTAAACCAATATTACCCTCTTGCACAAGATCAAAAAAATGAAGACCCCTATTTGCATACTTCTTGGCGATACTCACAACAAGTCTTAAATTAGCTTTAATAAGCTGATCTTTTGCATGTTGCATCATCTGCTTACCTTTAAGAATTTCTTCTGACATCCTTATTATTCTATCTATTGGATATTCATAATACATCTCAATTCTCTCAAGCTCCTTTTGAGCAAGCTGAGCTTCTGTAATCTGTTCCTTAATAAGATCTTCTCTCATATTTAAAAATTTTTCTATCTTCTCCCGCCTCTCGGGTATAGCTAAATCTCTTCCAAGAACCCTAAGATTCCTAATTTTGTCGACTTTTAATCTATCTAATATAGACTTCTGCTGCCTTTTTAAATCCCTTATCTTACTAGCAGAGTCAATATAATCATCTGAAAAAATCCTTAACTCTTCTTGATACAAAGGTACAGATTTAAGCATATCTTTTAAATAAAGCCGTTCATTATTAATACTTTCCTCAAAAATATCTTCTCCAAGTTCATATAATTTATGCTTATTTTCAATATAACTTACTAAACGATCCTGATATGGTTTTAATGAAGTTTTATAAAAAGACGTGATTCTTTTTTTTTTGTTATAGTAGTCAGCATTATTATCCTTTTCTCTTTCCTTTTCCCTTTTAAAAAATTCTTCCCTATCTGCTCTTGAATAAATAGCATTAACCAAATTATAATAATTCTCTATAACAAGTCCTTCACTCTTAAGAATGTTTTCAATAATAGACTCACCAGAATCCATTTGTTTTGCAAGCTCAACTTCTTGATTTCCGGTTAACAAGAATTCCTTTCCTATCTCTTTTAAATAAAGCCTTATTGGATCTTCAGTATTGTTATCTTTTAATAATCCGCTCTTAATACACCCTGAAAAATCTTCCTTGTCTAAAATATCATCATCAAATTCATCTAATTTATCGTCATTATCAACAGAATCACCTAAGACCATAAATTGACTATCCATTTTAGCTGCTTCTTCTAATTCAGAACTATTATTAGAGTTCTTAGCTTCTACTCTTTCATCAATCAAACTTATTCCCTCGTCCTCAAGTATTCCATAAATAAAATCAATGTTTTCCGGCTCTAACATATCCTCTGAAAGCAAATTAGATAAATCTCCAAATGTAATCTCTTTTCTACCCATCAAATAATCCAATATGGCTTTTATTAATTTTGAATTTTTCTTTTTAAAACATTGAAAATCTTTATTTTCCATACTATTCATTTAAAATATATCCTCAAACTCTCTCTTTGCATATTTAAAAACATTAATTCTCTTATTTGAGTTTTAGCATCTATTAAAGCATTATCCCTATTCATTTCCCTAAAAGCCAAAACGCGCTCTTCCAATTTCCTTTTTTTAATTGCAAATAAAATTTGAATAACCATTTCATTATCTACTTCAAACTCTATCTTTAACATATCTTCAAAAAAAATTTCACTAACGCCATACCTATCTTTTAAAAATTCTTTTAAATTAAGCAATGAAAAAATCTCATTATTATCAAATAAGTTTTCAAAGCACATAAAAACCTTTCTTACATCAACGTCATGTAAGTCACTATCAGTAATATTACGCCTTATTATATTAAAATAATTAAAGTCTTTCAACAAGGCAATTACTAAATATCTCTCATATGTATTTGGTTGATAAGAATACGCACTCTTCTTATAATTCTCAATTGCATTTCTTTCTCTAATATCATAGTAATCTTTTCTTAAGGTCTCAAGTCTAACCCCAACCTTACTCTCTATTTTTTCTAAAAGAATATCTCTATGTGTATTAGTACTTGATAAACTTATTAACTTTATAAAGATACCAATCACATGATTTAAATCCGATGTTTTATTTAAATCATATTTAGAAAAATATCTTTCCAAAAGATACTCAAATGCATCGCAAGTATTCCTAGCAATATTTCTTAAATAAGAAATACCTTTGGTTTTCAAAATATCTGCAGGGTCAAGTCCATACTCCATCTTAATTACACTTACATCAATACCAAAGGGCAAGCAAATTTGATATGCTTTAAGCGTAGCTAAAAGTCCAGAATCATCACCATCAAAGCACATTATTATTTTATCCGCATATCTTCTAATCAAAGCAAGATGTTCCCTTGAAAAAGATGTGCCCAATGTAGATACTGCAGTCTTTAAACCAGCTGTAAAAAAAGAAAGGACATCTATATACCCTTCTGTTAAGATTACCGATTTCTTTTCTTTAATCACAGAAAATCCCTCATAAAATCCGTAAAGCAACTCTCTTTTTTTAAAAGCATCTGTTTCGCTCAAATTAATATATTTGGGACCATTATTTAAGACCAAACTTCTCCCTCCAAATCCCACCACATTTCCTTTAAAATCTTTGATTGGAAAAATTAATCTACCAGATAAAATTGAAAACTTTTTCTTTTTCCTTGAAAATAAACCACTCTTGCTTAATATTTCAGGAGAATATCCTTTTGAAATTAAAAAATTATAAAAACTAAATTCACCTTCTATGTCAGACCGTAAATATCCAATATTAAATAAACTAATAACTTTTTCTGATATATTCCTATTTTTAAGAAGATAATTCAAAACTTCACTATTTTTGTAAAAATAAAACAAAAAAAATTTAACTAATTTAGCAT
The DNA here is from genome assembly GCF_014084025.1 of Borrelia sp. A-FGy1. Taxonomy (NCBI): domain Bacteria; kingdom Pseudomonadati; phylum Spirochaetota; class Spirochaetia; order Spirochaetales; family Borreliaceae; genus Borrelia; species Candidatus Borrelia mahuryensis. The sequence continues at coordinate 752,394 of NZ_CP043682.1, read as the reverse complement.
TTAAGCTGTATATCTTAGAAACTATTTCTTTATCTTGAAATCTATCTTTAAAAATAACTGATTTCTTAATATCATCATATAGAATACCTATTCTATCACATAAAAACTTAAGTGCATTATCATAACTAAATTTCTCAATATCCATTAAAAATTTTATAACATCCCCCCCCTTTTTGCACCCAAAACAATAAAAAAAACTCTGAGAAGGATTTACAAAAAAAGAAGCTGTTTTTTCAGCATGAAAAGGGCAAAGACCCTTGTAAGATGATCCTGATTTGACTAATTTAACGCGTTCGCCTATAAAATCTACAATATCTACTCTGCTTTTAATTAAATCTATAACTTTTGCATGTTCCATATCTCTCAATCCCTCAATTCTTAGTAACAAAATTATGAATATAACTATTTACAGCCAATAGATGTTCACTATAATCTGAAGAAAATTTATGAATTCCAGTCTTAGGATTTTTTAAAACAAAAAATAAATAATTTGTACTATCAGGGAAAAAAGCTGCACGTAAAGACACAATACCTGCATTAGAAATTGGAGTTGGAGGATAACCCCTATTAACATAAGTATTATAAGCAGACTTAATCTCTAAATCTGAAAAATAAATTCTTCTGGGATGAGGCCTTTTTAACTCTTCAGTAATTATATACTCAATAGTAGCACAAGATTGTAATGCCATGTTAGCATTTATCCTATTAAAAAAAACAGACGCCATCAACGTCGCTTCACTCTTAACTCTATATTCTCTTTCTACAATAGAAGCAATAATTACTCTATTATAAAGATCCTCACTAGAATAAGATTTATAATCTATTCCCATAGAAATAAGTTTACTAAAAAAATTACCAACGAAAACCCGAATTATTTCCTTTATCTCCATATCTTTATAAAATTTATAAGTATCTGGAAATAAAAACCCTTCAAGAGAATAATAATTAAGCCCAAGTTCGCTAATGAATTTAACATCATTTATCAAATCAACAAAACTCTGAACATCATTAATAATGCCAACTTTACTAAGTTTTAAAGCTATCCTTCTAGCTGTATATCCTTCAGGTATAGTAACATTAATGTCAATCGTAGGACTTCCTTTCAAAAGCTCCTTGTATACATCAAAAGTTGAAAAACTACTACTAATTAAATAGTTACCTTCTTTAAAATTTTTATCACTATCAAAAATATAAGAAATAGCTACTAAAAGTCTCTCAGATCTAATAAATCCTTGCCTTTTAAGTTCCTTAGCTATCCTCTTTACTCCCCATCCTTTATGAACTTCAAATTCATATAAAAATTCAGATTCAAAAGGAGATGAGTTTAAAAAATATAAAAAAAATACTAAGATGAAAAGTATAAAAATCAAAACAAAAGAGAAAATAAAATTTTTTTTCATTTTCATAAGAATTTAAAATCTCTTTTTAAAAGAGAACAGCACTCTCATATACTCTGATTAATAACCAAAAAAAATAAATCTCCTATAAATAAGTACTTACTACCCTATAAAAAGGATATCAAAATCCAACTTTCAAAATAAATCAAACAAAGAAAACACAAACTCTTATAATAATAAAAGAAATCTTAAATTGGGGAGGGTGGGATTCGAACCCACGTAGGCAATGCCAACAGATTTACAGTCTGCCCCGGTTAACCACTTCGGTACCGCCCCAAAAGCCGACTGTCGGATTCGAACCGACGACCTGAGGTTTACAAGACCGCTGCTCTGGCCAGCTGAGCTAAGTCGGCGTACACTAATGGCTAGTTTATAATAAATAAAGCATATTAGTCAATAGCAAGCTTAAAAATTGACAAGCTATATACCAATAGAAAGAAAAACCTTTATAAAAAAAGCAAAAAAACAAACTATAAAACTAGAAATCAAAATTATATAATATCTAATCTTTTTTTTCATAATCAAATAAAAAAATATTAATCTGGTAGCCTCAAGCCCAAAAGAAACAGAGCTTAGTACAATAGCAAAATCAAGAGAAAATTCTTGAAAAGAATACATAAAGGTATTATAAGCACCTGCCAAAAACATAAATAAACTAAGTAAAGAATTTAAAAATAATATTATTATCAAACCTCTAATAAAAATTGAAAAAAACCTAATTTTATCTGTTCTAAAAGCTTTCATAATAATCTACAAACTCTCAAGTATAAAAAGAGTTTGATCTATTATAGATAAAATATTATTAATAACATAAGCTAAATTAATACTTTCACTATCCCCATCCCCTGTAGATAATTTATAAGAAATATTTAAAGCACTTTGTATAAAAGTATTATTGTTTTCTAAAAGAAAACAATACCTTTTCCTAAGTTCAATAAAACAATCTATAAAATTAAGAACCAACTTTTCAATATAACAATTCTCATTCAAGCACCATTCCAAAATTTTTTCCCTACAAGAATTACCATTATCTTCCTGATTACATCTCTCATACTCTTCATTTTTATAATTAATCTCAAAACAAAAATCATAAATTTCCTTTCTCATCAAATTAAAATTTTTCTCAAGTGAAATATAAGCACTTCTCAATTCGATATTATTTACAAGCACTACATTAGCTATAATTTTTAATACTTCCATTATTCTAGTATCATAAATGGTTCTAAAGAATTCATTCATAAAGTAAATCTTTTTGAAATTAGAATATTCAATTTTAAGGCCTATAAAAATTATATTATTTAAATTCACAATAATATTATAATTCTTAATTAAACTCTTAATTTCTTTATTCATAAGACTTTTTAAATCATCATCCTGTCTGCTAATAATCTGACCACTAACATTTAAAAACAAAATATTTTCATAAAAACTTTTAAGATCTAGATAAGAAACATATTTTTTAGGTTGCAAAACTGGATTTTTATAATATAGTTTAAAAACCTTCATATAAGGTAAAGTTTTTGACAAACTAATAATATCTGACATAGCGCTTAAAATATTTTTATACATTATGTCAAATTCTAAAATATTCTCATCTCCCAAAATTTCATCTTCACTAGAATCTATTTTTAAAAAATAATATCTAATAATAATTTTTAATATTTCTTCATTAACTTCAATATCTCTTAAAGTATACAAAATGTCAAAAAAAGAATTAAAATATTTATCAACACTATCAAAACTAACATTAACTAAGTTATTAAAATTAATAATATCTAAATTCTCATTATTATCTAAAAACTCTATATCAAAAAAAGAAAAAAAAGACTTATAAGGAAAAAATGCAATACTATTCAAAATATAAAAAAATTTAAATATATCTTCTACTGTTTTATATGTTTGCAAAGGAATTGAATTAATATAAGTGTTAATTCTTGATTTAATAATACATTCTAAGTCATTCTTACTTTTATCTTTTTTTAAATATTTCTCATATTCCTCTGAGTCTAAGAAATCTTCCATCTTATGCTTAACATCAGGAATTTTTCTATTAATAACTTCAAATATTGCCCTCTCAACAGCATTTCTATCATCTAAAATTTGAAAAAATTTCTTAAGCTTCATAGAATAACGATACAATCCAAAAAACATTTCTACAAAACCCATATGTAGAATTCTCTTCCTGAAATCTATTACAGGCTTTTTGTAAATGTTATTAATACTATTTTCTAAGCTTTTTAAATAATAATTTTTATATATGTCCTTCTTACTAACATCTTTTTGAAAAAATTTTAAAATATATATCCAAATCCTTACTAAAAAGGATTCTCCCTTTAAATTCTCCGATAGAAAATTTTCAACTTGTAATGCAGAATCTGGGTCCAAATTATTAGAATTATTCATAAACAATCTTGAAGAATTTAAGTTTAGATTTTTTTTAATCTCATTTATTAGTTTAACCCTTGACCCTTTTGAAAGCTTGGCAATAGAGTCACGTATATTAACATTAATTTTTTCCATAAACTTACATTTATAAAAATTAAATCAAAATTTAACAAATACTTTTTACAAATTTCAGGCAAGTTAAAATTATAATCTAGTTATAGAAAAATCATTAATTCACTATAATATATTCTGGAATGAATTTAGGATCTAATAGTGAAGATATAATAAGAATTAGTAAAATTTTCAATAATAACAACTATGAATTTTTCCTAGTAGGAGGTGCTTTAAGAGATTTACTTCTTAAAAAGATACCTTATGATTTTGATTTTACAACTAATGCAACACCAAAAGAAATAATGTATCTATTTCCTAATAATATACAAACAGGCATCAAACATGGAACAGTAAGTATTATTTTTAATAAAAAAATTTTTGAAGTTACTACTTATAGAATAGATAAAGAATATGAAAACAAAAGATCTCCCAAAAAAATAGAATTCACAAAAAATTTAAATCAAGATCTAAAAAGAAGAGATTTTACGATAAATTCAATTGCAATGAACACACTCAATTATGAAGTAATAGATTATTATAATGGGAAAAGAGACCTTAATAAAAAAATAATTAAATGCATAGGCAATGCTAACAAAAGATTTGAAGAAGACGCTCTTAGAATATTAAGAGCAGCAAGATTCGCATCCACACTTGACTTTACAATAGATAAACAAACATTAATCTCTATGAAATACAAAAAAGAAAACATCTTACTCTTATCAAAAGAAAGGTTAAATAGTGAATTTATTAAACTTTTAGAAGGGAAAAATCCAACAAAGGGCATTAATTATCTACAAAAAATAAATTTTTTCAATTACTTCTTTAATATAGAAATAAATAAAAAATTAAAAAGTAAAATTAAACTACTAGAGAAAAAAAATTTTTATCTAAAAGCACTAGTTATTCTTACAATTGAAAAAGACATCATTTCCTTAAGACAAGCTTTAAAATCACTTAAATTTGCAAATAAAGATATAAAATTAATCTTATTCTATAGATATACTTTTAATAATATCAACAATTCTCAAATCAAGACATTAAAAGACATAAGATTGCTATTAAGCAAAACCACCAAAGAAAATTATGAGGAAATATTTGATATATATAAAGCTATTAAAGGCAAAGACCACAAACTTAAGTTCATATTAAATAAAATAAAAAGCAAAAATTTAATAAATAATCCATTATCTTTAAAAGAATTAGCAATAAATGGCAATGATATTAAAAGTCTTGATATAGAAGAAAGCAAGAATGCTGGACAAATTCTAAACAAACTATTAGATAAAGTATTAAACAATCCTAGATTAAATAAAAAAGAAATTTTAATAAAAGAGGCAAAGAAAATCAAAGATCAATATTTTCAACATTTTTAAGTGCCATCTCAGCAGCTCTCATTTCAGCTTCCTTTTTAGACTTCCCCCTACCATTTGATACAAATTTATCATCTACATAAAGTTCTACACAAAAAACCTTATTGTGGTCAGGTCCTATTTCTTTTACCAATTTATAATTTGGTGAAATTTTATATTTCTTTTGAACATATTCCTGAAGAAGACTTTTATAATCTTTAAAATCCCCACGATTAAACATTAATCTTATATAAACATCAAAAAGCTCTATTACAAAAGCCGAAGCTTTTAAAAATCCACTATCAAGATACAGCGCACCAACAAAAGCCTCAATAGCATCCGCAAGAATACCCTTCTTATTCCGACCATCATTGCTCTCTTCTCCCCTACCAAGCAAAAGATAAATTCCAATGTCAAGCTCTTTAGCAATAGTAGAAAGAGAATCTTCACTTACAATATAAGATCTAGCCTTACTAAGTTCTCCTTCACTCTTCTCGGGATATAATCTATACAAATAATCTGTAATAATAAGGTTGAGAACAGAATCTCCTAAAAACTCTAACCTCTCATTATTAATAAATTTTTGTTCAAGCTCATTAGAATATGATGAATGACTTAAGGCTGTATTTAATAAATCAAAATCGTTAAAATCAATATGCAAGTTCATTAAAAATTCATCTAGCTGTTTTTTCCGTTCCTCATCACACCTCATCTCAACAGGACTCATTTTAATTAATCCTTCCTTTTCTCAATAAAGGTAACAACATCTCCCACAGTTTCAAATTCACTAGCTTCATTTTCTGGGATCTTATCATCAAATGCTTCCTCTAATAAATATAAAAGCTCATAAATATCAAGACTGTCTGCTCCAAGATCCTCAACAAATCTAGACTCCATAGTGATCTCGTCTTCTCTTTTGTCAAGCTGTTCAGATATAATAGACCTAATCTTTTTAAAAATTTCACTTTGTTCCATATATATACAATCCTCGTACAATCTACAAACCCAATTCTAAATATTGATTATTTCTATAATAACCACACTTTAAGCAAATCCTATGTCTTACTACAAGATAACCACAGTTTGAACATTCTTGAAGTTGCGGTATTTTTTTTTTCATATTTATACTACGCCTTGTCCTACTTCTAGACTTTGAAGGTTTAAACTTTGGAACAGCCATTTCTTTGTCTCCTTACAAATAACAAATTTATCTTAATAATATATATATTATTAAGACCATTTGTCAATAAATTCAGATTTTAACTTATTTTGAACTAATTCCGGAACAAAACTTGAAAGATCAAAATTTTTATTTTTTATTAATTCTTTTACAATATCTGATCTTACAAATAAATATCTAGAACTACTCGGAAGAAAAACTGTATCTATTTCAGGACTAAGTTCACCATTAATGATGTGTCTTTCAAACTCACACTCAAAATCATGAAAAGCCCTAATGCCTCTTAAAATAAACCTAGCATTATTCTTTAAAGCATAATCAACAATTAATCCATTATGCCTATCTACAAATATTTTTGAAATAGATAAAGATTTAATAACCTGACAAGTAAGTTCATATCTTTCAACTTCACTAAGTAAATAACTTTTACTACTATTCTTAGCAATAAGAACAATAACCTTATCAAAAATAAATGAAGCCCTTTTCACCAAATCAATATGGCCCCAAGTAATAGGATCAAAAGAACCAGGAAACACTGCTATTTTCATAATCAATAAAATTTAAATCTTTTATTCATATTCTCAAGAATTTTTTTTCGCCAAACAGGAAGCTCTTCTAAATTTTCAAAATTAATTTCTCTAATTATCTTAAAAGCTAAATTATTGCCTTTAATAGACTTATTAACAATAAAAAATTTACCAACCCCCCCATACACCAAATCTTCATTCTTTAAAAGATTATTTTCTAGCCTTACCTTATTAATGGCACAATCAAAATGTATAGGTTTATCATCATTATCAAACCTCATAGACATACAAGAAGCAATCTCTTTAATTTGCTTCTCACATAGAGGACAGATCCTTTTAACAAATATTCGTGCTCTAATGTCTAAATTTTTTGGTTTATTAATCTTATGATTTCTCTGCTTGCTAAAATGAACATTAAAAGATTTATCCTCTTTAACAAAGGAATCAATCTTTTGCTTTTTAATATCAGGAATTGTTTTTTTTCTTTTCCAATAAGGAAATCTACTAATTTTTTTAAAATTATTTCGACTGCCTCTTCCTTGCTCAAATTCCAACTATTATCTCCTTCAATTAAAATAAACACTAATATTTTCAAAACTAAAAATACAAACAATAAAAACCCTAAATGGTTTAAATATTTAGCACAGTATTAGTAATCTCCTAGCTTATATCAATAGATGTTTTCCTTCTATTTAAGTTTCTTAATTTCAAGACGCTCTCTTACTTTCATGGCAGCCTTACCAATCCTACCCCTCATATAATAAAGCTTAGCCCTTCTTACTTTTCCCCTCTTTAAAACTTGAACCTTCTCTATAATAGGAGAATGTATTGGAAATATTTTTTCAACTCCAATTCCTGAAGAAATCTTTCTAACTAAAAAAGTTTGACCAATGCCTTTATTCTGAATAGAAATAACAAGTCCTTCAAAATTTTGTATTCTTTCATTACTTCCTTCAATAATCTTATAACTAACACGTACAGTATCTCCAACTTTAAATTCAAAAACATCTGTTCTCTTTTCTCTGGCTTCAATTTGCTTTATTAGATCCATTATATTCTCCATTCTTTTCTAAATATTTAAGGTATAAATCACATCGATTCTTCTTTGTTTTTTCAATAGCTTTAATAAATCTCCACCTCCTTATTTCTTCATGATGTCCTGAAATAAGCACTCTAGGCACTTCAATTCCTTTAAATGAATAAGGTCTTGTATAATGAGGATATTCAAGAAGTTCATATTCACCACTAAAGGATTCTTCAACCAAAGACTTCGGATTTATTACACCATCTAACAATCTATATATACTATCTATTAAAACGAGAGCAGCAACTTCACCTGAAGACAATACATAGTCTCCGATCGAAATTTCAAGGTCAACATATAAATCAATAATGCGCTGATCTAGCCCTTCATATCTTCCACAAATTATAACAAGTTCTTTTTTCCTTGACAAGTCATAAGCTAATTTCTGATTATACCTTAAACCAGAGGGACTTAAAAATATTGTAGTTTTATCTTTTGAATTCACATAATCAAGAGCATCTGCCACAGGTTGAGCCTTTAAAACCATCCCTGCTCCACCGCCATAAGAAATATCATCACACCTTTTATGCTTATCATTAGAAAAATCACGAATAGAAATAAGTCTGTAACTCAAAATACCCCTATCCACCACTTTTTTCATTATTGAATTTTCAAAAAATGGAATAATTATTGAAGGGAATAAAGAAAGAATCGTAATTTTCATCTTAAAAGCTCTACCATTTTAAGCTCAATAGTTTTCAATTCTCTATTAATATCACCAAGATAAACTTCTAAAAATGGAATAAAAAACAATTTATCGCAAGTCTTTACTTCAAGAAGAACAGAATTTCCACATTCTAAAAAAGAAATAACAACCCCTAATTTTTCCCCGCTACTTACAATACTGTATCCAATAAGTTCTCCAAAATAATATTCATCTTCTTCCAACTTAGATGCAAATTCATCACTAACCCATAACTCAAAACCAATTAAATTCTTAACAGCTTCAGGAGAATTGAATTCTTCAAATTTTAATAACAATATATTTTTAGTTAAAAATATATTTTCAACGCTAACTTCAATAGAAGAACAACATTTTTTCCTTAAAGTTAATTTATTTCCCTTTAGGCTTAAAAAGCCATTAAGATCGTTGGACATGCTTTTAACCTTAGCATATCCATTAATTCCATAAGACGACATTATTACGCCTTTCATAAACATATATTAATCCAAAATTTCTAGCTGAACTCTCCTGTTTGTCTTTGCAGCGCAAGCACTGAGTAATGTCCTAATAGCTCTTGCAATACGACCTCTTCTCCCTATTATTTTCCCAACATCACTTGTAGAAACTTTCAATTCCAAAATAGTTGACTTTTCCCCCTCAACCACATTTAATTTAACTTCATCTCTTTTATCCACAAGGGACTTTACCACAAACTCTATAAGTTCTATTTCATTACCGTATTCTTTCATTATGTCCTCCTATCTACCCTCTTTAAACCTACTTTTATTTAAAAGCTTCTTAACTGTATCACTTGGAATAGCTCCTTTATTTATCCAATCTTTAAATTTATCTTCATTTATTTTAATTTGATTCTGTTTTTCAACAGGATGATAATATCCAAGCTCTTCAATAGCTCGTCCATCTCTAGGTGAAGCAGAATCTATAACTACAATTCGATAATAAGGCCTTTTATTTGAACCCATTCTTTTCAATCTTATTTTAACACTCAATTTATAATTCCTCCTTTTCCTCCCAAAAGAGATGCTATCTTATTTTGAAAGCTTTTATTTTTCATTTTTTTCATCATTAAAGTTGTCTGACTAAACTTTTTAATAAGTTTATTTACTTCAAAAATTGTTGTTCCACTACCTAAAGCTATTCTTCTCTTTCTCGAAGGATTATTCAAAAAAATAGGATTTAATCTTTCTTTTTTAGTCATAGAACAAATGATTGCCTCCTCTCTTTTAAGCTCCCTTTCATTAACTTTAGAACCAAACATTTCTGAAGAAATACCAGGAAGCATTCCCATCAAACTAGAAATTCCACCCATATCTTTCATATATCTAAACTGACTTAAGTAATCTTCAAAATTAAAACTAGCTTTTTTAAGCTTATCTTCAAGTTTTAAAGCTTCTTCTTTATTTATAACAGATTGAGCCTTTTCAACAAGACTAACAACGTCTCCCATACCAAGAATGCGTGAAGCAACTCTATCTGGATAAAAAACATCAAGATCTTCCGGTCTCTCTCCAACCCCCACAAATTTAATAGGAGCCCCACATATAGTCTTAAGAGATATAATTGCACCACCTCTAGCGTCAGAATCAAACTTTGTTAAAATTACACCTGTAATTCCAATTCTATCATTAAATTCTTTTGCAATATTTACAGCAATCTGACCTGTCATAGCATCTGCTACTAATATTGTTTCTACAGGAACAATCATTTTCTTAATTTCTTCTATCTCTCTTAATAATAACTCTTCCACCTCAAGACGACCTCTAGTATCCACTATAATAGTATCGAAAAGTTCCACTTTAGCATATTTAACAGCTGCTCTTATAACCCTAAGAGGATCTTCCTCTTCCTCAAGGGCAAAAACACAAATACCAATTTGACTGCCCAAAATCTTTAACTGATCAACTGCGGCTGCTCTAAAAGTATCCGCCGCTACAAGAAGAATCTTTCTATTTTCACTTTTAAGTCGCACCGCAAGCTTTGCGCAAGTCGTAGTTTTACCAGATCCCTGAAGACCAACTACCAAAATATATGATTGTTTATTAACGGGATTTAAAACAAGATCAGAATGCCTATCCCCTAAAAAACTTACAAGCTTATCATTAACAATTTTAATAAACTGGGATTTAGGATCAATATTCCTTAAAACTTTAATTCCTTTTGCTTCTTCAAAAACAGAATTTACAAAATGTCTAACGACTTTCAAATTAACATCAGCATCAATTAAGGCATTCCTAATAGCATCTACAGCCTCTTCAATATTTTTTTCATTTATTACAGACTTTCCAGAAACATACTTTACAAAATTTCTAAAACCTGAACCTAAACCATTAAACACTAAAAACTATCCTCATTTGCAAAAATATTACAAAATATACAATACAAAAAAAGAAAATATTAATCAATATCCCCTCCTGTTAAATAAAACTTATTAAAAATAACACTAGATGCAGGTCCAATAACGGATACTTCAGTATCAAGAGAACTAAGCTTTAATATTATACTCTCCTTATTTAACTTTTTAATTTCCTCTTTTAACAAATCAAAAAAGCTTTTAAGCTTAAAACTTTGTCCATAAAGAACCAAATAATTAAAATCAAGAACTCTTTGAATATTAATGATAACTATTGCTAAATACTTTACTGTATCTTCCATTATTCTCCGTACAAATTCATATTTTTCATGAAGAGAAAAAATATCATATATGGTAACTTTTTTAAGCCTACCTTCATATTTATCATAAAGCTCAGGTATCTCTCCATTCATAAATTCCTTTGATATTAAACGTTGAAGTGCAAAATTAGATATTAACATATTAACACACCCCTTATTCCCACAAGTAGGACAATTTTTCTCCCCACCATAGTCAATAACCATATGACTAACCATACCAGACCTATTATTAAATCCCGAATAAACATTACCCTCAGACCAAATAGAAAGCTCAGCAGTATCCGTGTAATCAAAAAACATGATATTATCTACATTTTTGCCCATAAATTCAGCAAGAGAAAGGTTTTTAACATAACTTTCAAGATACACTGTAAGTGAAAAATATTCCTCTAGTATAGCCTTAACAGGAATATCATTTTCAATCCATGACCCATGGCTATCATTAACAATCCCAGACTCTTTATCCTTAATTATTCCAGTAATACTAAAACCTAATCCGATAAACTTATCTCTTGAAAAATTATGCTTCCATATAATCTCAATCATGTGATCCTTAATCTTTTCCAAAATTTCATAAGCACTAACTGGAGGTTCAAAAGAATAAGTTTCACTTATCAAAACCTCACATTTAAGATTTGCAATTCCTATCTGAAAATAATTACTCGAGATAATTACTCCCATTGAATATGCAAAATCCTTATTAATATCGAGAAGTATTTCTTTTCGTCCGTGTTTCTTAATATCAGTTTCTTTTGAACCTACTTCAACTAAAATATTTTCCTTAATCATCTGATTAGTAAGAATTGTAACAGCAGCATTTGTTAATGACAATTTACGAGCTAAATCTGTCCTTGAATGTTGCATATTCTTTAAGCTAAGGAGTATCTTTCTTCTATTACCGCCTCTTATTGAAACCATGTTCTCACCTTGCATAACACAACCTCCTTTTATTTTTAAAATAAAAAAATATTAATAATAAGACATGATATCAAAAAACCACCATAATATTCTAGTATAATTTAAAAGACAAAAAATCTTTTTTTAAAAAATAAAATTATATTTTAATATTATTACAATAAACTAACAAAATGTTTAAAATCTAGAACTTACACGCTCTAAGTATAAAGTTTTAAAATCTTAAAAGAATAAAAGTGAAAAGATAAAATAAGCAACATATAGATCTTAGTAAAAAGATTCTTCCTTTAAATAGTTGCTTCTGTCCAAAAATAGAAAATTTAATTTACATTTTGTCTTTTTAAATTAACCGAAAACATGCATTCTTATTTTTCTAATTTTAGACTTTAGAATACCAACCCCAATTATAAAATATAAATACACAAAGTAATAAAAAAAGTAATAAAAAAGGATCCAGACAATAGAATGTACCAAAAAGATTTGTAATACTCTTTCAAACTTTAAAGCAGTCTTAAATTTACAAAACTTAAAATTTAAAAATCAAAAAAGTGCTTAAGTGGAACACAAGACAACTCAAAAACAAATAATCCAATTTGAATTATCTTTGGATTATCTGATACATCAAAATATCCTTAATCAATCTAAAAAGCTATAAATAATTTTAGTACTAAAGATTATAACATTATTTAAAAATAAATTAATAATCAAACTATTCCCACTTCTCTTTAAAATAAGAAAATTCCATAGTAAAAATTCCTCTCCCCTTAGTAGAACTTCTTATAGTAGAAGCATATCCAAAAAGCTTTTCAAAAGCTGCTTCGGCTTTTATTATTTCATAACACTCAATATTATTAATAGAATGAATAATTCCACCAATATGACTTAATGTAGAAACCACCTCTCCAGTATATTCAACAGGAGTTCTAATTTCCAAAATCATTATTGGTTCAAGCTTAATAGGGTTAGCTCTTTTAAAAAGTTCATGAAAAATAAGCCCTGCTATTGACTCAACAGCAAACTCACTAACCTTGCCTTTATCATAATTTAATGAAATTATCTTAACTCCTGTATCTACAATAGGATACCCAATAACACCACTTGAAAAAGCGGAAGTAATTCCCTTAAGTATTGCATCTCTAAATAAAGGATCAATATTGCATTTAAAATCAATTTTATTGCCTTCTCCCCTATTTAAAGGACTAATAACCATACCAATTTTTAAATTAAGCTCTTTGCCTGCAAAAATATTACTAAACTCAAATACATCATCAATCTCTAAACTCAAACTCTCTCTATAACTTACCTGAGGTCTTCCCGTATAAACATTAAGCTTAAACTCATCTCTAATTCTCGTAATAATAATATCAAGATGTAACTCTCCCATTCCAGAAATAAGCAATTGTCCTGTCTCCTTACTCTCTTTATAACTAAAAGTAGGATCTTCTTTAACTATTATTTCAAGAACTTCTTTAAGCCTAGAATTATCAGATGTCCTCTCAGGCTCTATAGATATTAATACAACTGGCTCTGGAAATATTAAAGGCTCAAGTAAAATTTCGTTTCCCTCCTCAACAAGAGTATCTCCCGTAACAGAATGTTTAAGTCCAATAACTGCCCCAATATCTCCTGCCTTAACCTCATCAATCTGCTCACTTTTATTTGAAAAAACCCTAAAAATTCTTGTAAGTCTTTCAGTTTTATTCTTAGCAATATTAATAACCTTTTTGGAAGAATTAATTTCACCTGAATAAACTCTAATAAAATAAAGATGAGCTGCAATTGAACTAAAGTATTGAACTTTAAAAACAAGTGCCGATAATTTACTCTCATAACTAGAATCAATTAATATGTTTCTATCCTCTATTAAAGAATATGCATTAAAACTTTTTTCAAAAGGACTTGGAAGATAATCCACAATAGCATTTATTAAAGGCTCTATTCCAATATTTTGTAAGCTACTTCCCATTAAAACAGGAATAATAGATCCCTTAATAGTATTCTTCCTAATCTCTTCTATTATAAGAGAATTGTCAATATCAGAATTTTCAATAAAAAGTTCAGTAATCCTTTCACTAAAATTACTAAGAGAATCTATTAACTTTTCTTTAAAAATCTTAACATCTTCAATAAGCTCTCCACGCACTTCTTTTTCAATTACAACAGGCTTACCGTCTTCAAGTCTAAAATACAATTCCTTATCGCCAATAATATCTATTACTCCTTCAAAATTATTCTCACTCCCAATTGGAATCTGTAAGATTATTGGAGTAATGTTAAATTTATTTTCTATATCTTTAACAACCTTAAAAAAATCAGCACCTACCCTATCCATCTTATTAATATAAGCAAGCTTTGGTATTCTATACTTTGACGCCTGCTTCCATACCGTTTCCGTTTGCGCCTGTACCCCATCAACAGCACTAAAAATAACAATTCCTCCATCAAGCACACGAAGAGACCTCTCGACCTCAGCTGTAAAATCAACATGTCCAGGAGTATCAATAATATTTATCTGATGCTCCCTCCAATAACAAGTAATAACAGCAGAACTAATTGTAATACCTCTATCTTGTTCTTGAACCATCCAGTCGGTTACTGTATTACCAGAATCAACATCACCTATCTTATGAGTTTTACCAGTATAGTATATTATCCTTTCTGTAGTAGTAGTTTTTCCAGCATCAATATGTGCCATAATTCCAATATTCCTAATTTCCATAGAGTCCTCAAACATAAAATTAAAGCTATAGATTTACTATAGCTTCAAATAATTCAAACATAATTTGAACTATTAATTAATAAATATAAAATAAATTTTTAAAATTATTTCCAAATCACACCCCAAGCTCAATGCTTCTCTTTGCAACACCCATCTTTATAAAGTGAACAATCACATCTTTCCTTATCTTTGCATAAATCACTTTCTTTTTCCTCGTGACATGGACATCCACAATTACTCAACAAGGATTTATACATCCATAAATATTTTTCAAGAGATACCATAATGTCATCTAAAACATTAGCAGTTCCATAATCAGATGCACTATCAACAATACCTCTTGTTTCAAAAATATTTTTAAGAATATAACTAAGACCACTTACAATACTGTTCACTGAAAGGATAAAACTTGAGGTTGACTCCATACTAAGTTCCTTAATAAAAGAATTTTTAGCAAATTCAGTATATCTAAATTCAGAAACATAACCCAACGCTCTAGATCTCTCAGCTAAAGTATCAATAACTTCTGCAATGTATTCATAAAGCTTTTGTGTTCTTTTATGAATTACAAAAAAATTAACATCCTTTATATTCCAATGAATACCTCTTAAATTAGAATAAAAAACATGGAGCCCTGCCAATAACTCTTGAAGTCTTAAGTTTATTTTATCTGAGCTTTCAATTTTTAAATAATCTAAATGATTTAACATATTGCCTCCCTACTAACATCAATTAGATGTATAGTATGATAATATCATTTTATTATAGGTAAGGTAATTATGCAAAAAAAAATTATTTTTATTATTGTAATTCTTACAAACCAATTCATATTATTAAGCTCAGATAAAGACCTAAAATTTCTGTATTATTCAATTAATAAATTAAGAGATAGCCTAAATTTAAAAAAATTAGAAATAGATAAAATTCTTGAGATGGTGGCAAAAGAATATATAAAAACTCTCAGTAAGCATAATGTGTTAACACATACTCTTTTTGGAACAACTCCAATGCAGAGAGTTAAAAAATATGACAAATATTTTTGTAGAATAAAAGAAATTCTAGCATTGGATATAGAAGTTAAAGATGTAATAGATGCTTGGCTTAAAAGTCCTCCCCATAAAGAAGCTCTTTTAAATAAAGATACAAGTAAAATGGGTGGATATATTTTAAAAACACATAATAATAAAAAAATGTTCATAATTATCTTTGGAGAAAAATTTCAAAAAAATTGACATAAATAAAACTTATCCTATATAATAACTCTTGACATTAAAGGGTTCATAGCTCAGTTGGTCAGAGCGCCTGCCTTACAAGCAGGATGTCGGGGGTTCGAATCCCTCTGGACCCAAATTTTAAAAATTAAGTTTTTTGTGATTTAATAAAATACTACTTTAATCCTCTCTTATGATATGTTAATAATAATCTAATGAAATTTATATTCTTAAGGGCTTATATAAAAAAATATTAATCTTAAATTCCTCTCCCTCCCCCTCTACTTAAATTCAACATAATATCTAAAATCAAATATGTTGATAAAAATACATCCGATATACTATAAGAAGAATCTCTACAGAATTCTATACTAAAACAAACTCTCAATTTTACGCCTAGAAATCTAACCAAATCATCTTTGTAAAAAATTCATAATCAAATAAAATGTTTTTAAGATAAAAAAATTCATCTTTCATATCATTAAAATTTTTAAAAATACTAAAAATAGAATTAATCAATTCAATATAATCGAAATTAAAATAAATCTTATGATTAAAATCTTCATAAAGACCATAAAGACCTATCAATTTAATGAGATTCTATCCAATTATATCAATGTTAGATAATATGGTTTTATTTTTACATAAACTATAAATAACATAAATATTATGTCTAATATCATCTAGTATAAAATTAATTTCAACTTATTTTAAAAATATTAAACTTAAACTTTAAATACCCTAAGCTTTAAAACTAAATTAATATTACTCTTATCTATGTCTTTATTTAATTTTTTTAAAGCCGTTATAGCTTCATGCTTTTCTTTAAAAATCAAAATAAAGACTCCGCCTCGTCCTGCCCCACTCAATTTACCAGCAAGAGCCTTAAATTCTTTCCCTCTTCTTATTATATAACCAAGGGAATATGAAGATAAATCTAAAGAATTTAAACAATTATTTGCAATATTTATATTCTTTACTAAAGAAGAAAAATCTCGACTAGAAAAAGCAAAATAAGAATCTCTAGTAATGTCTCCTAACTTTTCAATTATTTTAAACAAACTTTTATTAAAAGAAATTCTTTGACTTAAATCAGATATTATTCTTTTAGTTTCAACCTCTCTTCTCACCGCACCTATTAAAAAGTAAAAATTACAAGGTTCTATTCTCTTAGGATACAAAATATTGTTTTTATTTTCTAAATAGAAAGTTCCATCTAACTCAATTAGTAAAATATCCATACCAGAAGACTTACTATGAAAAATATTTTCAATCTCACGTGCCAGAAAAATTTTATCGTAATTCTCATATTCTTTATGAGTTATAATGTATTCGGCAAAACATAAACTAAGACTAGCAGAAGATCCAAGGCCAACTCCAACTGGAATTTCTGAAAATATTAAAAATTCAATGGGCCTAACTTTATTAAATCTATTCTTAATAAAACATATTACTTCATCTATTTTTAAAGAAGGACTTCCTAAATACTTCCAAGAACTAGAAAAGGCATAAATAAAATGCATATAAAGCGGCATTGTTGCCCCAATAACTGGAAACCCATAAACAGCACTATGTTCACCTAAGAATAATACTTTAGAAGGTTTTTTTATTACAAACATTTAATTTTAAAATCTTACACCATCCAAGTCTAAATTTATTGAATTAAGACTGAATCGCTTAAAAATTTCAAAATTTGGTCTATAAACTATAAAAGTTTCATTTCCAGCTCCTAAAGCTTTAATTAAACTACATTCATTCTCAAGATAAGCAAGATCTAAAGGCAAATCAGCAGGAATCCCTATCTTTTCTCCAATTTCTATTCCTAAATCCTTTGCTTCTTTTAAACTAGATAGAAAACAAGAATAAGAATTACTTGATTTAAAAACAATTTTCCTCATCATAATATTCATATTCTTTATAAAATCAATTAAAAAAGCTCTATGTTCATTATATTTAATAATCGAACTAGTAGTTTTCACTGTCTTACTACCCTGCATTAAATAAAATTCACTAAAATCTATCTTATCTAAAAGTTTATACTTAGGCAAATTACCACCTTTAAATTGAAGAACACCACCAAAAATGCTAGTTGCAATGTCATATCCACTACCCAAACCCCCTTGAGCATATCTATAAGCTTCTAGACAATATATAAAAATTTTATCTTTTTCAAAATGATTAACGTTACTAAATAGTAAAAAAATCCCAAAAACAATTCCAACAGCAACAACTGCACTAGACCCAAATCCTTTCTTTATGCCGTTATTTAAAAAAAAAGCACTAGTATCAATGTAAACATCACAAGGAAAATTTTCTAAACTAACAAAATATTTTTGCTTTAAATATCTAAACATCTTAAAAACAAAATCATTTTCATTTTTTATTAAATTAAAATTTTCAACTTTAGTTTTTTTACTAAAAAAGCACCACTTATTGCTTCTTTTAAAAGTAAAATAAGCTCTCTCACTAATTGCTATTGAAAGCCCAAGGCCACCTTCTTCTAATATAGAATATTCTCCCATTAAAAGTAAATTACCAGGTACAGAAAATTTAATTAAATCCATTCCAAACCACTTCCAATCTTTGAGACAATAAAATCAACATCCCTAAAATTTTTCTTAAGTCTATCTAAAACTAATTTTAAATCTTTCTTCAAGCAAATTATCTTAACCTGTGGTCCAGCATCCATCGTCTCAAAAACAGGAACCCCACTACTCCTAAGAGCAGAAACATATTTTATTAAATCTATAGTACTACTTTTAAAATAAATAATAGAAGATGAAAACATTAAAGCAAACATATCTTGATAACTTTTTACAATAGAGAGCCCAAGTCTATAAAAATCACCCTTTAAAAAAAAATATAAAGCTTCCTTAAATATTTTCCGACTAGATTTAATCCAAGCATCCCAATAAAATCTATTCTGCATGCAAATCTTCATGGCAACTCTTGAAGAAATCTCTTTTTCACTACTGTCAACTATAGCAAATATTATACACAAATCATTAAAATGATTTCCATTATCTATATGAAACGTACTCTTTGCTCCTTCTTTCAAAATTGTAAATCCGCCATAAATAGCCCTAGCTCCTGATGCCGAACCTATTCTTGCAAGCTCTGAGGCTTTTTGATGAGAATATTGATTAAAGTATTTTAAAATACAAGCCGAAATAGACGCAAAACCAGAACTTGAACTTGCAAGCCCTGCAGCTGTTGGAAAATTATTCTTGCTACTAACCTTAAAACCAATATTTGGTTCATTTAAGATTTTTCTTGCATAATTGAAAAAATTTATCTCTCTGTCCCTTAAGATAACACTCTTTGAATTTAGAACTATTTCATCCTTATCTGAAATCTCAAGCTCACTTGTTGAATAAAATTTATCAATGCTTACAGCAATGCTAGAGGTAGCTGGAATATTTAAAAAAATATCTCTTTTGCCCCAATACTTAATTAATGCTAAGCTAGCATTAACCTTACATCTAACCTTCATTTTGATCTTAATTCCTTTAAAGCTTTAAGAGAAAATTCAAGAGAATAAACCTCACTATGCCTCATTTTCAATAATATTTTTTCTCTCTCATAACTAGTTATATTATAATCTCTTTCAAGCATATATAAAATTTTATTAACATGTAATCTCATATGCCCTCTTTGAATTCCATCAAGAGCAAGAGCCCTTAAAGCTGCAAAATTACTTGAAAGCCCAACACAAGAAAGTACACCCATAAATTCTTTTTTAGTACCTATACCCATAATCTTAAAGCTTAATATACTGGCTTCATGAGTACTCACAGCCCCTCCTTTAACTCCAACCTGTAAAGGAAGTTCTATCTCTCCAATTAAATTATCATTTAAAACATAAAACTTACTAAGAGGCAAATACTTCCCCCCCTTTGATGCAAACTTATGTATGCTTGCCTCAAGAGCTCTTGTATCATTAAGCGTTGCAATGCACAAACCTGTAATTCCATTCATAATACCCTTATTATTAGTAATAGCACGCTCTTCTTCAAAAAAGCCTATCTTAGAAATCAAAGAAATATTTTGAGCCAAATTCAAAGATCTAACCCTATCTTCAGTCAACTTACTAATATTTAACTTGAAATTAGCTTTCACAATAAAATTATTTAAATCGTTGCTTAAAATTTTTAAAACACATTCATATCCAAATTCCAAAGTAAGATGATTTGCAACTTTCTCGGCTACTGCATTAAGCAAATTCGAACCCATAGAATCACAAACATCAATATAAATATTTAACTTTTGAATACCAATTTCCCCAATGTATTTAGTTTCAAGCCTTCTAAGTCCTCCTCCTCTCTTTTTCATATTGAACAAAATAGGTTTAGTCCAAACATCAATCTTATCAAAAAGAGTAAGCATTATATGACTTAAATCTCTATTTGTCTTAATATATACTTGAGAAGTCCCTAATACCTCACCTACAGAATACATCAAATCAGCATTCTCAAGCATTTTGGCTGCTGAATTTAATGCAGCTATAACTGAAGCTTCTTCTGTGGCAATAGGTATAGCATAATATTTCCCATTTATCTTTAAATTCTTCACAATACCAATAGGCAAAGACAAATAACCAACATAATTTTCTACCATATTGTAAAGAAAATCTTCATCAACAGAATCATAAAAAAAATCATCAACACCTAACTTTAAAAAAGTCTTTATCTCTTCTACTTTCTCTGTAGTACTTTTCTTTCTGAAATTTTCACTAAGTCTCATAAAAATCTTTAAATTGTTTTAAATTAAATAACAAAGGATAACTTAAATAATATTTATTTGCCCTAAACTCTGATATATTCTTACTATCACTTAAAAGCATAGACATCTTTAAAACATATTTATAATCACTTAAAAGCTTATACACAGCTTCTTTGCCACCATCATAAAAAGCTTTAAGAATAGCAGATGCAGCACCTACCAATTTAGCTCCAAGAGCAATCCCCTTTGCAATATCCATTCCAGTTTCATATCCACCTGAAGCAAAGACTTTATCTTTAAGGGAATCATTAATACTTATCAATGTTAAAACTGAAGAAATACCCCAATTAGAAAAACAAGAAGCAACCTCCAAATTTCCCTCCTTAATACCTTCAACCAAAACCCAATTAGTTCCACCACTACCAGCAAGATCAACATAAGATACTCCAAAGTTTAATAAACGAACAACTAACTCAGGTAACATTCCAAACCCTGTTTCCTTAACAATTACAGGTATTTTTGAAGCAGAACAAAGCTTGGCAATTGAATCCTTTATTCCCCTAAAACTTCTCTCTCCCTTAGAATTCATTAATTCTTGTCCTGTATTTAAGTGCACAATCACAGCATCAACCTCAAGTCTCTTATTCATCTCATTTATTTTTAAAATACCAAGATCTCTCAACTGAGTAGCCCCAATATTTGAAAACAAAGGAATATTACCAGCATATTTCTTTAAAGCAAAATCTTTAATATATTCAGGATATTTAAATAAAAGCTTAAAAGATCCCAAACTCATTGGAATTCTTAAATCATTTGAAATTTTGACAAGAGTCTTATTAAACTTATTTCCCTCTCTAATTCCTCCTGTCATTGATGATATAAAAAAAGGTATATCAATCTTATATCCTAGTATATTCTCACTAGTATCTATATCATCAAAATCAAGCTCACTCAGTGCATCATGCTTTAAATTAACAAAATTTAAAAGAGTATCACTTCTACTAACATCTTCCTTTTTTAAACAAATTTCAATATGTCGTCTCTTATTTTCTAATATATTAGGCTCGATACCCATAAATTCGGTATCCATCTTCTCTAATTTCTTTCAAGTAAAATCCATAAGATTCGTATGGAATTATCTTATTTTCAAAAAAATCCCTATATTCATCAAAATTTGCATTGTGCTTTAAAGACAAAACTTTATCAACATCCCAAGTTTTAACAATAGAATATGCATCATTCTCAACTCTAAGCTCATAAATAACCATAATGTTACCAGAACCATAAGAACAAAAAAGTATTTTTTCTCCTCTAATATCTTTTTTTGAAAATACTCGTTTTAAATAAGTCATTAAAGATAAAAATATTGAACCCGTATACAAATTCCCAGTCTCTTTAGAAGCCTCAATAGAATCATAAAAATCTATCGACTCTAAATAAGCATTACACTCAGATTCATCTTCACTATAATATTTCTTTAAAATATAATGCATTGAATCTATAGGCATTTTTGCAAAAGGCACATGCAAAACAAATCTATATTTAGAAAATAAATCTTTAACACTCATATTTTTTTTATAAGCAAAATTTATCAATGCCTCTTCATTCGCTCTATTGTAACACTCAATAGAATAGCGTCCCTTTACTTTGGCTTCAAAGCTTCCAAATGGTCTAAAAAAATCATCAACATCATCAGTATAAATTCCAAACTCAGACAAATTGATAGATAACACCTTAGGATTCTGCTCAATAAGAACAGCCACAGCTCCAGCTCCCTGAGTAATCTCTGCTGTAGTAAGATTGCTATAATGTGCAATATCACTAGAAAATACTATACCATATTCAGACTTATCCATATGACTTAAAATACTTGCAGCGCTATGCAAAGAAAGTGCAGTACCTGCACATGCATGCTGAATCTGATAAGTCAAGAAATTATTCTTTAAATAAATATCAGCCAATTTAAGAGCTCCATAAACATAAGAAGATATTGATTTTGAATAATCAACTCCTGTTTCAGTTCCACCTAAAAAAACTCTCATCTTTTCTAAATTAAGATTATTATTATCAAAAATAAACTTAACAGCAGAACTAGCCATAGTAACACTATCTTCATTAGGACTTGTAAATCTAAATCCTTTCTGAAGAGTTAAATCTATTGCTTTATTAAATTTACTAAAAAATTTCTCATCTTTCTTATACAAAGGATTTTCTAAAAGAACAGAAAAATCTAAATAATTTAAAGGTAAAAAAACCCTAATATCACTTATACCTACTCTCATCATCGGGGCCATCCATCACAAAATAGATTTGCAAATATTATACTATAGATTAGAAAAAACATCAAAATTATTAAATATGTTATAATTCAAAAAGAAATAAATTATGAAAACAGCAGTACTTTTATCTGGTGGAGTAGATAGCTCTGTAGCTCTTTATGAAATGATAAAAAAAGGATATAAGCAGATAAAATGCTTTTATCTAAAAATTTGGCTTGAAGATGAGCTTTCTTATATTGGAGAATGTCCTTGGAAAGAAGACATTACTTATGTAGAAGCAGTTTGCAAAAAATTTAATGTACAATATGAAATTATCAATCTACAAGATGAATATTACAAAAGAGTGGTAAATTATGCCATTGAAGAATTAAGAATTGGAAACACTCCAAGCCCAGATATATTTTGCAATACAAGAATAAAATTTGGTGCATTCTTTGAGAAAATCAATCAAAATTACGACTTAGTTGTTACTGGACATTATGCCAAAATTGAATATAAGAATAATCATTACATACTTAAACAAGCTAAAGATAAAATAAAAGACCAAAGTTATTTTTTATCTCACCTTTCTAGAGAACAACTATCAAAACTACACTTTCCCCTAGGAAATCTACTTAAAACTGAAATAAGAAAAACAGCAGAAAAAATAGATTTACCTAACAAAAACAGAAAAGACAGTCAAGGAATCTGTTTTTTAGGAAAAATCAAATATGAAGAATTTATTAAATATCATTTAGGGAAACTTAAAGGTAACATAATCGAAAAAGAAACAGGTAAATTACTTGGCACGCATAACGGTTATTGGTTTTTTACAATTGGACAAAGAAAAGGAATTAAACTTAGTAACGGCCCGTGGTATGTAACAGAAAAGGATATTGAAAATAACATCATTTATATATCAAACAGTACAAATTATCTTAAACAAGGAAAACAAAAATTTCTAGTTCATAAAATAAACTGGATAAACAAGCCATTAAGCTTTAAAAATTTAAGCGTCAAAATAAGACACGGTGAAAGAAAAACGAAATGCACAATAAAAATAATAGAAAATAATATTATGCAAGTGTTCTTAAAAGAAGAAGACCTTGGCATTTCTCCAGGACAGTTCTGTATATTTTATCAAGAAGATGAGTGCCTAGGAGGAGCTAAAATCCTTAAAGCACTAGTATAAAAATAAAATATTTTTAATATCAAAGGGCCAAGTTTAATACTTAACCCTTTATTTATTATTAACTTTAAAGTAATCAACTGATTCTTTTAAATCTTTAACACTTTCCAACATCTTTTCAGACATTGCTGAAAGTTCTTCACTACTTGATGCTGTTGTTTGTACTAATTGACTAACTTGCTCTATCGCATTCTTGAATTGTCCTATTTGATTACTTTGATTAGAGCTTTCTCTAGTAATGTTCTTAACAAGCCTAGCTGTTTCTTCCATTCCAGGAACAATCTGTTCAAAATTATTACCTGCTCTACTTGCAATAGTCAAACTTTTATTTGCTATGTCAATAATTTCCCTAGCAGAATCCTTGCTCTGATCAGCAAGTTTTCTAACTTCTGCAGCAACAACTTCAAATCCTTTACCTTTATCTCCTACTCTAGCAGCTTCAATAGAAGCATTTAAAGCAAGTAAATTAGTTTGTCTTGTTATCTCATCAATAATTCCTATTTTATCTGTAATAACTTCCATTGCTCTAATAGCTTTAACAACAGATTTATGTCCTTCCTTAGTCCTCTCATTAGTATTAACGGCAATCTTTTCGGTAGTAGATGCACTTTCAGTATTTTCAGATACACCCTGAGATATCTGCTCAATATTGGCCGTCATTTCCTCTAATGTAGAAGCTTGTTCCACTGCTCCAGAGCTTAAATTTTGACTTGCATTCGCTATTTTAATTGCATTTTCATAAAGATAGTCAAGATTTTCTATAACTCCCTTTGCTACAGATGAGAAACTAGCCCTTAAAAGTTCTAAATCCTCATATAATCCACAAAGTTCTAAAGTCTTCCATTTTAGAGGATTCTCTGCAACAGTAAAATCCCCAGAAGCCAATCTTTCAGAATAGTTTAAAATCCCATTTAAAGAAGAACCAAGCCTTGAAACAAGAT
The DNA here is from genome assembly GCF_014084025.1 of Borrelia sp. A-FGy1. Taxonomy (NCBI): domain Bacteria; kingdom Pseudomonadati; phylum Spirochaetota; class Spirochaetia; order Spirochaetales; family Borreliaceae; genus Borrelia; species Candidatus Borrelia mahuryensis. Next base: position 727,048 of record NZ_CP043682.1, on the reverse strand, counting down.
AAATAGTAACCAAGCAAAGTGCTAATAAAGTAACCACAAAGCTTATTCCCAAAATAAAAATAGTAAGTTTACTCATATAATAAAAATCATCTGCAGTAACTCGTAAAAATATTATAAAGGGTATTTTAGACAGCCTACCTTGTATCTTTTGAGCAAGTCCAACATATGGCTTTCCCTTATTATTAGGGTCAAAATAATGCATAACAGTAAGCTCTTTATTTCTCTGAATTAAATCCTCAGCTGTTGTCTTGACTATGTTATTATAATAAGGGTTGGAGAAAGATAAATTATCACCTGGCAACCAAGTATGATGCATAAGAAAAACCCCCTCTCTATCGTATACCATAGCCCTTCCAGTTCCCAATGCTCCAAAACTAATACCTTTAAAAGAATTATAAATATGATCAGTTGCATAAAAGAGTATAAAGTATCCAAGAATATCACTAGTTTCATAATCACTTAAAGGAACCCCAATTAATAAATAAGGTATCTGACCCGCCTTATTCCTTATCTTAGAAACTCCCTTAACTAAACCTTCTTCAATAGAACCAGGCTCTGCTAAAAGAACAGAAGAGTTATAAATAGAACTTGTTTCTTTTAACTTAAGAAAATATTCTCTATCTGAAATAGAAATGCCATAATCACTGTTATCTTTAACAACAGTAGTAAGTATTACATCTCCTTCTTTATTAGTTACCATCATATTACTACCTGTTCTAACTAGCATCTCAGTTTGTTCCATAATAAATTCTATTCTCTTTGCCTTAAGACTAGAAAATGCTTCAAATTTAGAAGAAGAGTTCAAGTACATTGAATTAATTTTTACTCTCTCTTCCATTGAAGAAATATAAATAGTCAAAGAATTTTTGACATTTCCAATAAGATTCTTCATAAGATCTAATTGTTGATCTGACAAATTATTACTAATCAACATCCCGAATATGAAAAACAACACAGAAATAAAAATCGATATAAGAATACTAACAAGAAGCAATATTCTAGCTCTCAGTTTCATAAATTACCACCTACCTATAAAAATAATTCTAAAAATCTGAAAAATCTTCATCAAAATTTAATTTCTTATCAACAATATCAATAGTTTTCTTAGGATCTACTCTTTTATTAATAGACTTATCAATTACATTTGAATTGCCAAACATATCTTCTTGCCTATCTCCTCCTCCTAAAGAGGAAATATTTTCAATACCCAAAGAACCAATGCTTTCAGATGTAAAACCAGTATCATTTTCAACAGAATTCAAATAATCATCAGAATCAGAAATATCCATTTCTTTAATTCTAAAAAAAGATACCGCATGCTTAAGTTCTTTTGATTTTTCAAGCATCTTCTCGGCCATACTTGAAAGCTCTTCACTACTTGATGCTGAAGCTTGAACAACTTCTCCAACTTGATCAAGAGCCATTTTAAACTGAGTAATCTGTTCATCTTGATTAGAGCTTTCTTCAGATATTTTCTTAACAAGATTAGTAGTTTCTTCTATTTCAGGTAACATATCTTTAAATATCAAGCCTGCCTCTGTTGCTACTCTAGAATTTTCTTCAACTAGTTCACCAATCTCAAGAGCAGAGATTTTACTAAGATCAGCAAGTTTTCTAATCTCACTTGCTACAACAGCAAATCCTTTACCTTCATCACCAGCTCTTGCGGCTTCAATAGCTGCATTTAAAGCAAGTAAATTAGTTTTTTTAGCTATTTCTTCAATAACACTAACTTTCTCAACAATAGCCTGCATAGCAATAACAGACTCCTCAACCGCTTTACCTCCTATCTGTGAATTTTCATTAGTCTTTAAGGCAATCTGCTCTGTCTGTCTAGAATTATTAGCACTCATTTTAACTCCAGATGATATCTGTTCAATGTTTGCCGACATTTCTTCAAGAGTTGACGCCTGTTGTAATGCACTAGAACTTAAATTTTGACTCGAATTAGCAACTTCAATGCTTGCTTTATTAACATAACCAATATTACGAAGGACACTTGCAATAGCACTTGCAATATTATCTCTCATCTTAATAATTTGAGCACCCAATGAACTTAACTCATCAGGATATCTTTCTTCAAGACCATGCTCTTTATCTAAATTTCCCTGAACTATTTCTTTTACTAAATTTCTAATCAAATCTAGCCTAAAACTAATAATTGTATCTATTCTTATCGCAAGAAAAATTACTATTGTAATAATCCCTAAAATAGAAGCCATAATAAATTGAAAAGCTAAACTGTCAATAACACCATAAATATCTTCATAAGGAATTCTTGCAAGCAACAAACCACTCTCTTCTCCAAGCTTACTGCTAACAGGTAGCATGGCATAATAGTTATCTAAACCCATCTCTGGCAAATGCGCCCTTTCAATCTGATAAACTGGAACCTCAGTAGCAACAACAGGCTGCCTTGGAGGTCTAGACAAAGCATCTTTTAAAAGATTAATAAACTTTGAGCTAACCTTTGACCCCTCATTGTATTCTATTAAAGGATTAGCAACACTATTACTAGGATCTAAATAAACTAAATTACCTCTCTTATAAAATCCAAACTTAGTCTTATTTAAACTATCTCCTATAATATCATTAATTAAATAACCTACTAAATAACCAAGAACTACCTTATTCTCTGCAGAATAGACAGGCACTACTATAGCAAAAGCTTTTTTTTCTTTTTGAAGAGTCTTCAAAGCTACCTCTCCAGCTATTCCATCAGTAAGGCCTGTATACCATCCAACAAAATTTAGTTTATCTTTTTTATAATCTTCCAAAGTTTTCTTAAAATATTTAGTTCCTGATTCAGATTGACCAAAATCAATATTATTTTCATGTCTTGTAGTAACAATTACTTTGCCTTCAAAGTCAAGAAATGCAAATTCCTCATAAACAGTATCTATTTTCAAGTCTACCAATGTCTTATATATTCGATCACGATACCTCTTGCTTAACTTAACAGTATCAAGAACTGCCTTAGAATTATCTCTCATTTTTCTTATCTCTATCTCTGAAAAGGTACGGCCTCCATTTTTTAAAGAAGAATATTCATAAAGAGTCTCAAGAGCTATAGTAGATCCTGTACCATCAAGAATAATGTAAAATGTATCTAGTAAAGATTGAATAGCAAAAGTAGCTCTCCTTACTTGACCTCTTGTAAGCTGCTTATAATAATGCTCCACATAATTACCCAAAATAGACTTAAAAATCCAAGAAAAGAATAATACAATTATCATTAAACATATGAACAAAAGCCCTACAAACTTATATTTAATTTTTAACATAAAATTACCTCGTTAAATAACTAGTTATTTAATAACTTTAACAAACTCAAAATTAACAGACATCACCCACAATTCTAGAGCAAAAAAAATAATTCCCAAATAAACCATAAATAATTTCAAAAATGTTTTATAAAAGAGTTTAAAGATATAAAGATAAAATCAATCTTGTTTATATGGCAAGCCTAAAGACTTAGGTGCATGGTTCTTTTTTGAAAAAAACATAAGACTTAAGATTACAACAAAATAAGGTAAAATAATCAATAATTTAGGAGATACTAATAAAGAAAAAAAGGAAATTTGAGTCACAACAACAACTAAAGTTCTTACAAAAGAGAATAAAAAACTACCCATTAAAATTCCAAAAGGTCTCCATTTTCCAAAAAGTAGCATAACAATAGCAATAAAACCTTGTCCGCCAATAATTCCCTGCATGTAGCTTGAGGCAATCACAGTAGAAACAACTGCTCCAGCAACTCCAGCAAATAAACCACTCAAAAGCACACAAAAAACCCTAATTATAACAACATTCACTCCAAGAGATTCTAAAACTTCTGGATCTTCACCGCTAGCTTTAATTCTAAGTCCAATTTTAGTATATTTAAATATAATGTGAAAAAGAATAACACACATTATTGCTATATAAAGTGAATATCTTTTTCCAAAAATCTGGAATATGATAGATTTTTTATCTAAAATTCCATCAAAAAGTATAGGTAGCTTAACATCTATTGGAGGAGTTGAAGAAGATCCAAAAATGAAAGTTCCAAATAACATAGCAATAGCTGGCCCCAAAAAATTAATAGCCATCCCAGTTATTATCTGATTTGACTTAAGAAAAATGGTAAAAATTACATGAAGACAAGAGATCGCGATGCCCGCAAAACCTCCAACAAAAATTGCAAATAACGGATTGCCATAAAAATACGCAACTGTAGCACCAACAAATGCACCAAGAGACATTGTTCCCTCAAGACCAATATTTATTATTCCACTTTTTTCGCTTATAAGCCCTCCTAAGCCGGCTAAAACTAAGGTCTGAGAATTTACTAAAGTTTCACTGATTAGAAATATTATTACGTTTAACACTCTTCGTACCCTCCAAAATCATCTTATTTAAAAAATGACTAGCAGAAATTACAAGCACTACTATGCCTATCATCAAAGATACAATTGAAGAGGATAGACCCATCAAACTCTGTACTCTACTACTACCATAAAGCAAAATCGAAAATAAAATACTTGAAAATATTATTCCAATAGGTGAATTATTAGCTATTAAAGACACAGCTATTCCATTAAGGCCTATTCCTTCCATATAAGAAAGCTTAAATATTGCTTTATTAACACCCATAACTTGTACAGCTCCAGCAATCCCTGCAAGAGCACCTGAAAGAAACATAGAAAATAGCAAAACTTTTCTAATATTAATCCCCATACGATAAGAAGTCTCTAAATTATGACCTATAGAACTAATTTTAAATCCAAGTATTGTTTTACTTAATAAAGTCCACATCAAAACAGCAGTAACAATCCCAATTATTATTCCAAAGTTAAGAGGTGCCTTTAGTAAATCATTAATAAATGGTCTCTCTGCTCTATAAGCAAGCCCTTCAGGTGATAATTTCCAAGAACCAAAAAAATCAATAAAAGCGCTCTCTCTTATTGACTTAGATAAATCACTATTATCTTTCTTAATAGATGGTATATCTATAATTATGTTATTTATGTGAAAAAAGATCCAATTAAACATAATTCCTGAAATTACTTCACTTATATTAAATTTAACTTTTAAATACCCAATTAAAATTCCTAAACTTCCCGATACAATAAAAACAACAACAAAAACACAAATTACATGCAATAAAGGAGACATATTGAAAAAAAGTCCAGCCATTAAAGCTGTTATTGAACCAAGTATAAATTGACTCTCAACACCAATATTAAAAAGTCCTGCTTTTAAAGAAATGCCCACCGAGAGACCTGTAAAAATCAATGGAGTAGCATAACTTAAAATATAACCTAAATGCTTAGGAGAAGAAAATATAATTTCTATTATTATGTAGTACATCCTAAAGGGGGAATAACCAATAAAAAATACCACTAAACCAAGGATTAAAAACCCCAAACACAATGCAAAAAAATTAATAAATACAGGCGAATTTAAACATTCCAAAGCCATCTTTTTATATCTATATCCATTAACACTCATCTAAACCATACCACCAGTCATCATTTTTCCAATAACATCAACATCAAAATTATCTTCTAAAATGCCTACAACTTGCCCATCATACATAACAGCTATCCTATCACAAACACTTATAAGCTCTTCAATTTCAAGAGATACAAGAAGAACAGCTGTTCCTGCATCTCTTTGCTCTATTATCTTCTTATAAATATTTTCAATAGCACCAATATCAAGCCCTCTTGTAGGTTGAACAGCTAAGAGAACCTCAGGCTCTAAATTAACCTCACGAGCAACAATTACTTTTTGTTGGTTGCCTCCAGATAAATTTTTAACTTTACACAAAATATCTCTTGGTCTTATATCAAAAGAATTTGTAAGTTGTCTACTTATTTTTTTAAGAAAACTCAAATTAAATCCAACAAACTGCTTTTTAATAGCATATAATATTTTAAGCAGTAAATTATTGCTTCTATTTCTATTCTTAATTTTCAAATACTTTACATCATCAAAGCTCTTAATACCAATATTCTGAAAAACATTAAAATCTAAAATAAGACCGTGTTTTTGTCTATCAGACGGAATATTCCCAATCTTTCTATCTATTATTTGTTTTACACTAAATCCCTTTATAGATTCAAGCTCACCGTCAGTCTTCTTAAAGATTTCTCCACTAAACACCTTTCTTACTCCAAGAATAGCTTCAACTAATTCTTCCTGTCCACTACCTTCAATTCCAGCTATCCCAAAAATTTCACTACTTCTAATGTTGAAGCTAACATTTTTAACCTTAAACACACCTCTTTCATCTCTAACATTTAAATTCTTAACCTCAAGTATATTTGTATGATTAACAAATTGCCTCTTAGATATATCAAGAACTGTCTCTTTACCTATCATTAACTTAGTAATATTTTTCTCATCAAATTCAGAAACGTCAAAAGTTCCTACAACTTTTCCAAGACGCATAACTGTACACTTTTGTGATACAGCTTTTATTTCCTTTATTTTATGTGTAATAAGTATTACAGTATGTCCCTCTGAAGCTAATATTTTTAAAATATTCATAAATTCATCAATTTCATTTGGAGCAAGTACTGCTGTAGGTTCATCAAAAATAATGACATCAGCATTTCTATAAAGAACCTTAATTATTTCTATCTTTTGTCCCATGCCAACGCTTAAATCTTCGATTTGCTTATCAATATCTATTTCCAAGCCGTATTTTTTAGAAATATTATGTATCTTCTTTCGAGCTTTTCTGTAATTAATAAATCCAAATCTTGAATCTTCATATCCCAAAATAATGTTCTGTACAGCTGTAAACCTTGGAATTAACATAAAATGCTGAAAAACCATACCAATACCGTTGCGAATAGATTCACTTGAATTTTGAAGGTTCAATTCCTTACCTCTTAAAAACATTCTTCCGCTAGTCGGTTTATGTACCCCATAAATAGTTTTCATTAAAGTGGTTTTACCAGCACCATTTTCTCCAAGAATTGCATGTATTTCTCCTCTCTTAAAGCTTATGGAAACTTCATCATTAGCTATAAAATCTCCATATTGCTTAGTTACCTTATCTAGCACTAATATATCTTGCATTGATTAAGACCTAACCTGAAATACATAAAAATTAAACAATATTTGTTTATCATTCTTATAAAATATAATAAAACTTAAATAGGAAAATTGGCAATAACCTTGAGAAAAAAATTAAAGACAACTTAAAATATCCTAAATCATGAAATAAATTTAATAAAAGAAAAAAATAATGATAAAATGAATGCACAATATAATAATCACTTTCGAAAGGATTAAATCATGAAAATAAAAGCTTGCATTTTTGACATGGATGGAACTTTAATAAATAGCATTACAGATATTGCATTTTCAATGAATTCTGCATTAAAAAACTTAGGATACAAAGAAATAAAAATAGATGAATTTAATAACCTTGTTGGAAGAGGACTAGATAAATTTGTAGAAAAAACCTTAGAATATCTTAGTATAAATTTTAATGATAAAAATCTTAAATACAATCTTTATAAAGAATTTTTAAAAGAATATAATAAAAACCTTTCTTCTCAAACAAGAGCATATGATGGAATACCCGAACTCCTAATCAAACTTAACAAGCTAGATATTCCTATTGGAATCTTAAGCAATAAAAATCATAAAGAACTCTTAATAATAACAAAAGATATCTTTAAAGACATAAACTTCTTTGAAGTTAGAGGCTATTCTTCAAAATTTGAGGCAAAACCAGACCCTGCAAACGCACTTGATATGATAATAAAGCTCGATATTAATCCTTATGAAGTTACATACATAGGAGACAGTGATATTGATATGATAACTGCCAAGAATGCTGGATTTCTACCTATAGGAGTTTCATGGGGATTTAGAACAGTAAAAGAACTGAAAGAAAATGGAGCAGTATATATCATCAATAGTCCTTCTGAGCTCTTGGACATAATAAAATGAACATAAAGGCATATTTCCCTCATTTATATCATTATTTATTTAATCATGAAAGCATAAAAAACTTGTCTGTATTTGAAAAAGAAATTGAGATAATTAAATATTTTAAAGAAAATAACAAAACTATTTCAACATTTATAGATGAAGATTTTAAATCTGATCTTAATTCACTAATACAATATGTCAAAGGCAAAACAGATATAATAATTACTCCCTTAGTTTTATCAAGCATTGAATCTATTGATTTCAATATTGTAAGGGAACTCTTTAGAAAAGAATTTAATAAAAATAATTTAGAATCAACATTTAATTGCATCAAAGACAGTTCTTATCTAAGAAAAGAATTTTTATACAACTTTAATGCAATAAGTAGCGGTCTTATTACATTCTACATAAATAAACTCTTTGAAGATAAAGATTCTTATACAGTATATCTAATTAAAAAAGAAAACGATATTCTTGATTCTTCAAAAATTATAAAAAACTACATAAAAATTTTACTTTTATTAAGGGTTTTGATAATTAAAATTTGCTTTGAAAAAGAGATAGAATTAAGTTCACAAAATATCAAAAACACAGTAAAATTAATCATTACAGAAATTGATTTTTTAGACGAAAAAACGGCTCAATTAGTAACACAAAGTTTATTCAAATACGAAAACTTAAACAATATGTCGCCAATTGCTACATTAATATCTATTTTCTCAAATAGAGCAAGAATTCCAAATATTAAAAATAATAAAACAAAAGGTTTTCTAGGATATGATGAAAGCTGGTTTTCAATAAAACAATCAAGTTCAAAAGATTACGATCCAAGAATTATTAAAGAACTTCTAGAAATAGCCAGGAAAAATAAATGGTAAAGGTACTCTCAAATATTTTAAAAGCTACTTTAATTTCTTCATTAATTGCATTCTTAATAGAAGAGTTGTCAATAATATTTTTTTTAACATATAAAATCAGATTTGGTCTTATATCTATCGGATTTTTATTTGATTTAATTTTTATCTTAATTTTTTTATTTAAAATTTTAAAAGCTTATTTTTCAAAAAAATTGCAAATATATATAAGGAATAACCTATTCTTTGACATACTACATTGTCTAATCCCTATTGCATTTTATAGCTCTTATCAAATTAAAAATATAATTAATACTCATGAAACTACCTTAAATCCAATTATACTTTCCCTCTTTAAATTAAGATTTTTAAGACTTCTTAGATTTAATGATTTAATGATTGAAATTTATTATAATAAGCAAGAGAAAAACTTAATACTCATTGCATTCGCTAGAACATTTTCAATAAGCCTTCTAATTCCATTCGTATTTTTTATAATATTTTCAAGTTTAAGCTTTGCAAATACAATTCCAGAAAAACAAGAGTTTAATATCATAAAAAACATTTCAGTAATAACTGAAAAAAATTACATTAAAGAAAAATATCCTTTTATCCTAATAATTAAAGATACGGAGAATACAATATATTCTAAATCTAATGATATATTTCTTTACTATAGTCCTAGCGAATATAAAATTATTGAAATAGATCAAACAAAATTTTATATAGATAAATATTTGCAAAGAAAAAATGATTCCATTCTTGGAATATTTTTATTTTCACTTTTTATCTCATTTGCCATTTTCTTAATGAATTTTTACAAATTTTTCAAAGCAAGTTTCTTAAGTCCAATAACACTAATGCAAAAAGTGCTACAAGATCCATTTGAATATAGAAAAATACAAATACCTTTCCTTTTCAGTGAAGAAAAAATATATGAAATGGCAAAAAAATTTAATAACATTTTATTAAAAGAAAAATTAAATACAAAAAGAAGAAGCAAAATTCCGCTAGAAATAGAAAAAGTTAAAAAAATAATAAAAACTAATAAGGAACAAATATGATAAAAAAAATATTTTTACTTTTTATTATTAATACGACACTTAACTCACGATTAATAACAACTTCAATTGAAAAAAGAGTATCTGAAGAAACGAAAGAATATTCTGCTTTTAATCTAATCTTAGAAGAAGAGTATTATACTAAGCAACCTAAAAGTCAAATTGAAATACAGATATATGAATTAACAGAAAATTTTATTAAAAGCATTATAAAAAATAAAGTTAATTATACTAAAATAAATCCATCATATAGAGAAATCAATAAATATTTACTTAGAAGCGAAATTATTGATAAGACATTTTTAAAATATAAAATATTCAAAATCAAACCCATGGACACAGTTTTTAGAAGTATAGCATTACTTTATACAAAAAAAGGATTTTATAAACTAGAACTATACATAGGCAATAATAAAGAAAAAAAATTAGAAATTTTTAACTCAAACATGACATACTTCATAAAAAACATAAAAGAAATAAAAAACAGAATGGTTTTTTATAGAACAAATTAAGATTTCTAATTCCACCAAATCAAACAAGCTCATTTAACAAACACAGACATAACTCTTTGAAGAACTTTAGTTCTATCAAGAGGCTTCACAATAAATGTTTTTGCGCCCTTAATCAAACAATCCTTAACCAACTGCTCTTTTCCCAAAGCAGAGATCATTATCACTCTAGCATTTTTATCAAATTCCATAATATTAGAAAGACAGGTTATTCCATCCATCTTAGGCATAGTAATATCAAGAGTAACAATATCAATATTAGGATAATGGTTTTTATATTTAACAATAGCTTCCTCTCCATCAGCAGCAGTATCGATAATATTAAATCCTTCAGAAGTAAAAATTTGTGTAAGTTGCTTCACAGTAAATACAGAATCATCAACAATCAGAACATTAAAAGGAATTCCAGTTTCATAGTTAATGCCCTTAGGCTTAACTGAAGAATCCACAGCAATAGTAGTTTTTTGGATCATATCAAACCCTCTCTTCTATAATTAGTAAACTTAACTCAATAATCATATCAAACCCTCTCTCTTATTGCAATATTAACTTCTATAATTTTGCCATCTGGCAAAGTAAAGGGTACAATTAAAGCCTCAGAACCTTTATTACTTATCTTCATATTTTCTCCATAAATAAAAGCTGGTGGAGTTATATCAAATATAAATCCCTTAGCATGCAAAGTAGTAACAAAATTACCTGCAATAATATTGCCAACCTCAGTAAGAGTAGCAGCAACCATTTCTTTAGTCTCTTCGTCTTCAAAATCAATATACTCCTCAAAGTTCAGCTTAGAAGCAATAAAAAGAGCAGTATCAATATCCATATCAATAACAATACTACCTTCCACAGAACCTGCAAGTCCTACTATTACAGAAACTCCCTTTATTTTTTGATTGATTGACTTAAGCCCTGGATTTCCCATCTTAATATCTTCAACAAGCAACATATCTCTTAAAACTGAAGAAGCAGCATCTAAAAATGGCTCTATGTAATCTATTCTCATTCTTTTCTCCTTTAAATCTTTTTATACAAGTTAAAATGCTCTACAGATTTATCTTTCTTAAAGATATAATTATCTTTAAGATACTCATTATCTCCCAAAATCAAAAGAGCACCACTAACAGTCTTTTTTGCAATTGTATCTAAAATTAGAACTTGATCTTCATTCTTAAGAAAACATAAAACATCTCTTAAGAAAACAATTCCCAAATTATCAGGGAACTCTGACAAAATAGCATCTGAATACTCAAACAAAATATTATTCATAATATCCGACTTAAATTTATAAATTCCTGGGCTCTTCTCAAAGGAATTCTTTCTATAAATCTCGCTCAAATTAATTTCAGCTTCTGAGAAAAATAAACTAGAAGTCTCAATTACCCTAGTTAAATTATTATCAATAGCTGTTACTTTAAACTTCTTTTTATAAGATTCACATAAAGCATTCACAAAAGATATAGTTTCCTTTCCACTTGCACATCCAACTTCAAAAACATTTAAAATAGATCCAACACCAGTAATGTTATTCAAATGCTTTTCTATAACCTCATCCTTAAATCCTTTTAAATATCCATCATCCCATAAACATCCTGAATATTTTGAATAAAATTCACCTAAAAAGTTACTATAGGACTCATCATTAATATTAGCTATATTTAATTTTATATCAACTTCTCTTAAAAACTCATCATTCACTAAAGATGCATTAAAAGAATATTGAAAAAGATTATCTCTAATTATTTTCAAATCAACTAAAATATCATTAGATTCTATATTAATTTTATTACAATCTTCTTCTAAATATGACAGATCAACTTTTGTTTCTGTTTCTAAAAAAAGATTTTCTTCTTCGTCATAATTAAAAACTCTATCTATATCAAGAAGTACATATAATTTATTGTCATGCTCAATTACTCCCTTTATGTACTTTATAAGTGTATCTTGAGATAAAACAGGATGAGGATCTTGTATTAGAGAAGAATCAATTGAAAAAACATTGTTTACCTTGTCAACAATAATACCAATTAACAAATCTCCATTTCTAAGAACCATAATATCTTCTAGATCCTTTTCACTAGTCTTTAAATTAAACATTATTCTTAAATCAATAATAGATATTATCTCCCCTCTCAAATTATCAAGTCCAACTACATATCTCTTAGCATTGGGAACATATGTAAAATTGTTAGACTTCCTAATTTCTTTAACTTTCATTATATCTATTAAATAATTGTCATCACCAATATTAAAAGATACTACCTTAAAATCCAAGTTAACAAAATTAGACTCTCTAGCTTCATGTCTATTTAACTCATCATCTTCTAAATGAATCTCTTTTATTTCCATCATAAAATCTATCCTTCATATCCTTTAGTTCAAAAAGCCTAAACACATCAATAATTAAAACAACTTTACCGTCTCCAAGTGTAGTAGCTCCAACTATACCAGGACTTGAAGCATACTTATCCTTAATAGGCTTTACAACAAAATCTTCTTCTCCAAGAATAAAATCTACGATTATTCCTGCTTTTTTATCGTCAATATTAATAACTATTAAAAACTTCTCAGACAACTCTTTATCATGATTCTTTATATTAAAAAGATCATCAAGCCTAAGTACAGATATAATTTCTTCTCTTAAATTATAAACTTCATGTTCATTTTCAAGCAATTTAATATTTTCTTCACTAATTCTATGTGTCTCAAGAACACTATTTAAAGGAATAACATAGGTTTCACTTCCTGATTTTACAAGAAGACCCTGAACAATTACTAATGTTAAAGGAAGCTTAATCTTAAAAGTAGTGCCAATATCAATCTTTGAATCTATTAAAATAGTTCCATTTAACTTTTCAATGCTCTTCTTCACAACATCAAGACCCACTCCCCTGCCAGAAACATCTGTAATCTTACTAGCTGTTGAAAATCCAGGAGAAAAAATCAAGTTAAAAACCTCACTCTCAGAAAGCAAGTCATTTTTTTTAATTATTCCTTTTTCTATTGACTTCTGTCTAATAACATTAGGATCAATTCCCCTACCATCGTCCGCAATATCTATTGATATTACATTACCCTCATTTCTAGCTCGCAAAATTATATGACCTACTCTATCCTTACCCTTTTTAATTCTCTCCTCAGAGGTTTCAAGCCCATGATCCATAGAATTTCTAACACAATGCATCAAAGGCTCCACAAGATCGTCTATAACAGACTTATCAATCTCAGTATCTCCTCCTTCAGTCTCAAGCTCTACAATCTTACCTAACTTCTTTGATAAATCCCTTACAACTCTTGTAAACCTAGAAAAAATACCAGAAACCGGCAACATTCGCGTTCTCAAAACACTCTCATGTAAATCAGTAATTATCCTTGAAAGTCTACTAGAAGCAAATTTTGAGTCTTGAAGAATTTTTAAAAAAGAATCTCTTAATTCTCCCATATCATGTAAAGTTCTTTCAATTTTATGATTCATCAAATTTCTTATTTGAGCTTCAACAGCATTTTCTAATTCCAAACCCACATCTTTAAAAACTATTTTCAAATCTATTAAAAAATTTCTTAGAAAACTTTCCTGATAATCATAAAAATAATTAAAATTATAAAGAAAAGATGTCATATCAGAATTTATTTGATTATAAGCTGACTTATTTATAACAACTTCACTTACAAGATTTAATATAGAATCTATTTTCTTACTATCAATTCTAATTAAATTAACATTTAAAGGAGCTCCTCCCTTCTTAGGTTGTTTAACAGAAGCATCATTATCAATTCCAGTATTTAAAATACTGAAATCCTTAATATTATCTAAATTAACCTCTGTAATCTCAAAACTAATAACAACATCAGATAAATCTACCTTCCTAGAAATGTTATCTGATGTAGTATCTGTTATCAAATAGTACTTAACTACATCAAAAAACTTATCTGACATTAAATCAACATTATCCGGTATAGACTTATAAATCTCTCCCAAACCTTTTAGCGCCTGCATCATCTGTATACCAGAAATTGTTGCCATAGGATTTTCTCTATTAAAATTCAATTTCACTTCAAATAATTTAGCATTTCCAATTTGACTTTTTAAGCTTACAAGCTCCTCATTAGAAAGCTCAACTTTATCTTTTTTAAATAAAACACTAGATTGATTAAAATTACCTCTCTCTCTTATCTCTGCTTCTTCCAATTCACTATCAATATCAAGTTCTTCAACTTTATAACTCAAGACGACATCTGATATATTTATTTTTCTCTCTACATTATTAGTATCTGAATATATCAAATAATAATCTACTCTGGGTAAAAACTCATCTGCAACAATCTGTTCATAACTAGGCACAGTGTGGAGTATGGGTGCTAAATCCTTTAAAGCTTGAAACATCTGTATAGCAGAAATAGTTGCCATGGGATTATTTTCATTAAATTTAATATTAACCCTCAAAACTTTTTGTCCAAGTCCTAAACTTTCTTTCATATCATAAAGATCAGAAGATGAAAGCAAAAATTCATCACTATTAACACTATCCAAAGACATCATGGCAGTTTTCTGGTTACCAATTCCCAAAAAACCTATTAACTTACTTTTAAGATCACTTACATCTTCTAAATAAACATTTCCATCAAGACGAGAATTCAGCATTGCCTTTATCACATCAAGTGAATTTAAAAGCAAATCAACAAGAGCATTACATATTTTTAATTTATTGTCTCTAATAGCATCAAATACGTCCTCAACAACATGAGTAAATTCTGAAAGTTCCATCATATCTACAGAAGCTGAACTACCCTTAAGGGTATGTGCAGCTCTAAATATTTCATCAATAGTTTCTGCATTATTAGGGTCGTCTTCTAATGACATAATATTTTCTTCAAGAGTATCTACAAGATTCTGAGCCTCTTCAAAAAAAATTTCTAAAAGCTCCTCATTATCTGAACCTAGCATCAATCTATTTCCCTATTTTAATCTTAAGATCAAAAGGACTAACCTTCAAAAAAGACCAGCCCCCTAATAATTCATAATAAATCAAATTTATTTTACCTGAGTATTTGACTCAACTTTTTTATATTTATCTTTTTCTAAAAAATCTTGAAAAGAACTATCTGGCATCGAAACATTTTCCCTAATTCTTAAAACTCTCTTGAAAGTTTCTTGTGCCTTTAACCTACGAAGAGATTCTGTTCCCTGCTCCTCATAAACTTTAAATACAGATTCATTATCAATATCAGAATCCAAAGAAACATTTAATTTATCATAAAGAACTCTCACATCTTTAACATAAAAAATAAAATTCTGATTTTTGGAACTATGTGATTTTGATACCCTAAAGGCCTTAAATCTCATTTTACTTGAAGCAATAGGATAATTTGGAATATCATCTTTAACAATCCTAGAGTTTATAGTTGGAATATAAGTAGGATTTGACCAAACCAAATCAGCCCAACCTTTAAATTTTAAGGTCCCTAAAGGATAAGCATATTCCATCCCGTTCATATCTTCAAATAAAACTTCAAGATCTACCTCATAGCCCAAACTATAAACAGTTACTTTAACTTCCTTCATAGTCTTAACATTATCAATAAGCCCCTTGCCTAAAAATTGATTTCCATCATCTCCAGAATAAAAAGGAATCTTAAAAGGAGGTAAAATCATAGCAGAAGACTGAGAATAGCTAGGAAATAATACTCTTACCCCTAATACTGTATCACCTGAATATCTCTTAGAACTATTCTTAACAACAGCTGGCGCTACATGAGAATTTCTTACATAAGCCTGCATTCTAGCTGAAGGAGTCAAAAGAACACTCCAATTATTTATGCCAAGATCTATAACCATATCCTCTGGCTTAACAATACCTGAAGCTCCAGAATAAACATAATCAACATAACCTGTAAGATCCAGCTTGGTTGAGCTTGGGTCTTTTGCAAGTTCTGCAAAATCAAGAACTAATATACCAGGTTCCTCCTTTTGACCATTATCTGTCCCAGTAGCTTCTTGCCCAAAAAGAGGACTAAATAGAATAAGAAACAATAAAATAAAAACAACTTTTAATTTTGTCATACACAAAACTCCTTCTCTAAAATATAATTTAAAACTTATCTTTTTTCCTTTTTTAACTATTTTTTTATAAAATACCCAATGCTTGAAAATTATCGTTTTTATTACTTAAAACATATCCTTCAATAAAAATAACAAGATCCTTTACATAACCAGGATAGTTAAAATTAATTGTTTCTTTTAAAGATTTAATAAATAAATTTAATCTAAGCTTACCATAATTATGGTAACTAAAATCATCAAAAGAATCATAAAAATCCTTTGATATATTTATAAAGTATATGCCATTACTCATAAAAGAGTATAAAAACTTAACATTTCTTGTATCTAATAGAAAAGAAAACCCCTTACTATTACCTAACAGAAAATCTTTAACTAAAAAATCCAAGTTTTCTTTAAGAGTTTGTCTTTTCTTTAAATATCTCAAATCAGAAATCAATTCATTCTCAGAATAAAAATAAAAAACCTTTCTAAAAAAGATATTATCATAATTTAAAAAAATCATACATGAAGAATAAAAAAAACTTAAAAATAAAAGTGAATAAAGAATACTAAATGAATATCTCTCATATTTAAGATTAAGATATTTATAACAAAAAGACTTATACTTTATAAAAATTTTCAACATGCTATTTTTCATAAAATTCAATAAACTTAATTAAAGAACTTAATATTAATATATTCACCTTACTCATATAATTGTAATCCAAAATTAACATTGCATCAGAAATATTCGATAAAAATCCAATTTCAATTAAAACAGCAGGCATACTAATATTCTTAATAACAAACCATTGTTCTTCTCTAATTGAACGCACCTTGGTTTCATCTATAGAATCCACAAAAGTCTCATATAAAAGCTCAGCTAATTTTTTTGATTCATACTTATACTTAATGTCTAGTATATCATTAAGTTCTCTTAAGTATATATTATCTTTAATATCGTATCCTTTAAAATTTTTTATAACCTCTCTTTTTGAATTCTCAGGAAGATACCAAAATTCAATTCCCCTAGCTAAATTATTTGGAGCATTATTTACATGTATTGATAAAAAGATTACATTATTTGGAAAATCCGGTTTAATTGAATTCGCAAATTCAGCCCTATCTTTTAACGGTACAAAAACATCATCAATACGAGTCAATAAAATACTTATATCTAAAAAATAATTACTCAAAATTTTATATAAATGCATAGAATAGCTTAAAGCAAAATCTTTTTCTAAGAGAGTAACATCATGGCCATCTATGTTATGTGTAACAACAGCACCTCTATCATGCCCACCATGCCCAGGATCAATTATTATGGACATTATTCTTGGTTTGCTATAATTCTCCAAAGACTTAAAATGATTTTCAATCTGTATTAAAGCCCTTTTAGTTATTAAAATTTCTCCCTCCTTTAAAAGGATAGGGTCAATATAAATATAATAACCAGTAGACGAAAAACCATATTCAAAACCTATTTTAAATCTAAGGTATCCCTTCTCATGTTTAACAGTCAAAATATCATTTTCAACATCAAAATTAAACTTAAAAATCCCACAATCAAATACATCAAGTATATTAATATAAGCAATTTCTTGGGCCTCTAAAAGAACACAAACAAAAATCAATTTAATAAATAATATTATTTTCCCAAAGTTCAACTGCACTCTTTAAGTCACCTTTAAACCTTAAGCTATTTTTAATAGTTTCATTTTTTATCTCTCTAAATTCTCTGCTAAACTTCAAAGGATTAATACCATATCTTAAACAGATTTTAAAAAATCTTAAAAATGAAAATTTAATCCCATTTCCAATAAAAATTGGAACATGATTTTTAAGCAAAAAAATCAAAAAACTTCTATTTTTTGTTAAATTTTCTGGAAAATTTAAAGAAGTATACTGTATTCTAAGTTTTCTATAAATATAAATACTCTCTCCAAAATAAATAGCTCTAAGCCCAAAATCCAATCTCTGAAAATATTCATTCTGAATTCTTTTATCAAAACCCCCTAGTTGAACAAATTTTTCCTTAGAATAAAGACCGCAATAATCCATAGTAATTAAAGTTTTCTCATAATCCTTTTCAGAATTTATTAAAATTACCTTTAATTTTTGTTGTTTATCAATAGTGGGAAGAAAGACAGAAGGAACAACTTCTTCTTCTTTATCAAAAAATTCGCCGCCAACAAGAAGTATATTTTTTTTTACTATCTCATTAAATATATTTGGAATCCAAAAAGGATTTAATAAGTACATGTCACTTTGTAAAACAAAAACAAAACTACAAATGGATTCTTTCATTGCCAAGTTAACTTTTTCTCCAGAATTCAAATCATCAGAAAGCAAGATAAACTTTAATTTATCATAAGTATCTGAAATAAATTGAAAAGAACCTCTATTACTCTGTCTTTCAATAGAAATAATTTCTCTTATGAAGTCAAAATTAGATAGAAATTCGAACAAATCTTCTCTAAAAATTTTTGTACCCCTATTTAAAATCACAAAAGAGATTCCAAAAGCAGATCTTTGTATATGATTATTCTTAGACTGAATAACTGTATAAGAATAATCATCGCTTTTAAAATACATAAATTTACTTTAAAAATCCTTATAATTAAATTACAATAATAGTATGGCCAACATTAAAATGTTAAAAATAACTATTTCAAACATCAATATTTTAAAATATATCATAATTCCTGTTGTTTTAATACTTATCTGCTGCAAAGACAAAAATATAAACTACGATAAGAGAATAAAAAAAATACTTGATAATAATAGGATTGAATATAGAATAGATAAAGAAAATGATTTTATTGTATTTAAAACTTTGGATGGCACAACAATAGATATAATAATTAGATCAAAATTAAATTCATACCAAAACTCAAAAATAAGAGAAATATTTGGGATTGTTGAAACATTTGACGTGAATTCAAATAGAATTAACGAAATATCAGAATCTTTAATGAATGATAGCTATAACAACCGAGTTTTCGGATCATGGGAAATTATTCATGATCCTGAAAGAGGCATTAACTCTTTAGTATACATTGTAAAAGTTGAGGAGAATGCTAAAGAAATTTTTCTACTTGATCTACTTGAAGAAATTGCAGCAACAATATACATTTTCAAAAAAGTAATAAAATCCAATAACTTAGACACTAATAATATTAAAAATGAACCTATAAAGCCTTATAATCAATCACAAGAAGGGAAAAAAGATAATACTAAAAACGATCCCATAGAAGAAGAACTACAAAAAATAAAGGCAAAGTAATTACTCTATTCTTATAGAATTAATATCAAAATTGAATTCAACTATATCACCCACATTAATTTTAAATTTAGCAAAAGAACCTTCTGGTACCTCAAGCGCATATTTAACTTTGTATTTAGAAATTACGTTTTTTTCTGAAAATGGGACTAATTTGTAAATTTCCTTAATAATCCCTCTAGAATCAATATATGCAATCTCTAATGGAATAGGAGTATCTTTCATCCAAAAAGATAAATTTTTTTCCTTATTAAACATAAAAAGTATACCATTGATTTCATTTATATTCTTTGTCCCCTTGTAACCCTTAGTTCTGCTAAAATCATCCGCTGCAACTTTAACAAAAAATTTAGCATTATTAATGCTAATTTCCTTATCGTAAATATGTTCTACACAAGATACACAAAAAATTAAAACAAAAAAGAAAAAAAAATCCTTCATGATTGTTTCTCTTTGCTCACATAAGACTTTAATGTCATTCTTAAGATATTCCCGTTTAAAGCAATAACAAAATCACCAATATCCCAAAAATAATTAAAAGGTGTTACAATATTGGCTTCTCCAAATTTCTCCTTAACACTAAGGAAAATAGCATATTGAGAAATTAATTTTTTATCAAAAACAAAAGTATATGAATAAAGCTGATTTTTATCAAAATTAAAGTAAGCATATCTTATATGTGTTTTGCCTTGAAACTTTAAAACATTTGTTTTAGCATAAGGAAACTCAACTTCTTCAATATTATAATAAAAAATAGGGTTTTGACGAACATTATTTTCTACAGAGACGACATTATCTCTCATTTTAAAAGATAAAAAAATAGAAAATAAATAAACAACTGTGATTCCCACACTAAATATCCTTAGAAAAAAAAACATATATAAAAAATAAAACTATTAAAAAACTCGAAAATAAATAAAGCATGACATGAACTGTAAGTTCAAAATTAAATATAGGGTTAAAAAGATCAACATTATCCCAATAGCGCTTAGTTCTTATTCTTTGCTTTCTTTTAAAGGGAATTTCTTTAAGTTCTTCAAAAGGACTATAATTACATTTCGGACAACCTTCTCCAAATTCAGACACAATTCCAATATATTCGCAATTTGGGCACTCAATATCCCCCAATTTAGAGTAACAATTGGGACACTCAAATTTACTAAGCCCAACTTTTTCCCCACATTGATCGCAAAAAACCTCAAAATTGCCTTTTTTCAAATGATATTCCCTTTAAATTAAGTGTTATCTAAAATAACAAAACAATTATACATTAATTGTAATAAAAAATATATTATTATATTTAAAGTAGGAAGATTAAAATGAAATCAGGCTTTGTAGCAATAATAGGTAGACCCTCAACAGGGAAATCTACTCTTTTAAATTCAATATGTGAACAGCAAATATCAATTATCTCATCTAAGCCACAAACTACTAGAAATAAAATAAAAGGAATATTTAAAGATAAAAAAGGCCAGATTATTCTTATAGATACTCCGGGATTTCATTTAAGCAAAAAAAAGTTCAACATAGCTCTAATGAACAACGTATACTCTTCAATAATAGAGTCAGACTTACTCCTTTATATTATTGACGTTCAAGATGAACCTGCTGATGAAGAAAATGAGATTTTAAAAATAATTATTAAATCCAAAGTCATTTTTCTAGTAGTAATAAACAAAATTGATATTAAAAAAACAAAGGCAAAAGAAATAATGTTATTTTTAGAAAACAAAGGCATTAAGAAAGAAAATATTATTAAAATATCAGCAGAGAAGAAAATTAATATTGAAAAACTCAAAAATAAGATTTACGAAAATTTAAAAGAAGGGCCACTTTACTATCCAGAAGAATATTATACAGACCAAAAAATAGATTTAAGAATTAGTGAAATAATTAGAGAAGTTACAATTAAAAACCTTAAAAAAGAATTACCATATTCTTTATATGTAGATATCGACACTTTAGAAGAAAAAAGGCGAAGTCTTTTTATTAAAGCAAATATTATTGTAGCTGGAGAGAGTCAAAAGGGAATAATAGTTGGTAAAGGAGGAAAAGGAATAAAAACAATCGGAGAAAATGCTAGAAAAAAGATATCAGAAATACTGGAAAAGCGATGTAATCTGTTTTTACAAGTAAAACTAAAGAAAAACTGGAATAAAGAAACCAAACTAATTAAAAGAATAATAAATTAGAAAGAGCATATTTTAAAAACTTGAAACAAAAAAAACAGAATGATAAAATTAATGCTCAAACAGGAGTAATATTATGAAAATAGCTCACTGGGCAGATTTTTATGCAAAAAAAATAATAGAAGAAAAAGGCAAAAAGGATAGGTATACAGTTGCATCTGGTATTACTCCATCAGGCACTGTACATATTGGAAATTTTAGAGAAGTAATTTCTGTTGACCTTGTAGCAAGAGCTTTAAAGGATATGGGTCAAAATGTGAGATTTATATATTCTTGGGATAACTATGATGTATTTAGAAAAGTACCTAAGAATATGCCAAATCAAGAATTACTTACAACCTATTTGAGGCAAGCTATAACAAGAGTTCCTGATACAAAAACCAATGAATCAAGCTATGCAAAAGCAAACGAAGTTGAATTTGCAAATTACTTACCCATTGTAGGAATTAATCCAGAATTCATAGATCAATCACTAAAATATATGTCAAGTGATTATTCAAGTCAAATTAAACTTGCATTAGATCATAAAGAAGAAATAGCACAAGCTTTAAATGAGCATAGAACAACAAAACTTGAAGACAGTTGGTATCCCATTAGCGTCTTTTGCACTAAGTGCAATAGAGATACTACAAATGTAGAAAGTTATGATAAATGTTATTGTATTGAATATTACTGTACATGCGGAAATAAAGAATCTCTCGATCTGAGAAAAACATGGGCAGTAAAACTTCCTTGGAGAATTGACTGGCCAATGCGGTGGAAATATGAAAATGTTGATTTCGAGCCTGCTGGAAAAGACCATCATAGTAGTGGAGGAAGTTTTGATACCTCAATAAAAATTGTAAAAATTTTGGGAGGAACTGTTCCTATAACATTTCAATACGACTTTATAACAATCAAGGGACGTGGCGGTAAAATATCCTCATCCTCTGGCGATGTTATATCTCTGAAAGATGTTCTTGAAATATATACTCCTGAAGTAACAAGATTTTTATTTGCATCAACAAAACCTAATATAGAATTTTCAATATCATTTGACCTTGATGTAATAAAAATATATGAAGATTACGATAAATTTGAAAGAGTGTACTATGGAATAGATAAAATTAAAGAAAATAAAAAAGAAGCTTTTAAGAGAATTTATGAATTATCTCAGACAAAATTACCAGATAAGGAAATTCCTTATCAAATTGGATTTAGACACTTAAGTGTACTTTGTCAAATTTTTGAAGGAGATAAAGAAAAGATTTTAAAATATTTAAAGGATGTACAAGAATGCCAAAAACAAAAGCTTATTAATAAAATTGAATGCGCCTTCAACTGGGTAAAAACCTATGCACCTGAAGACTTTAAATTTTCACTAAGATTTAATTTTAATAATATAGAACCCTTAAAAGACAATAATAAAGAAGCAGTAAAACAATTATTAGAATTTTTGAAAAATGACTTTGAAAATCTAAATGAAAAAAATATTCAAAATGAAATCTATAACATCGCAAGAAATCATAATATTGAACCTCCTTTATTCTTCAAGCAAATTTATAATATACTAATTAATAAAGATAAAGGACCAAAATTAGCAGGATTTATTAAAATTATTGGTATCACAAAATTTGAAGAAATTGTAAAACACTTCATTTAATTTTAAATAAAACTTTACAAAAAAACAAGAAGCTATTAATAATAACACCCCCCCCTTCACTAATCCATTATCCATTATATAATAAATTCTTTATTTAGCCTAATTTTCCTTGATTAGCAACAGATTCCATAGCTGCCTTGATCTTATCTTTATCGCCCAAGTAATAATTTTTAATAGGCATTAAATTCTCATCAAGTTCATAAACCAAAGGAATACCAGTGGGAATATTAAGCCTTAAAATACTGTCTTCACTCATATTATCAAGATATTTGACAAGCGCTCTTAAAGAATTGCCATGAGCAGCTATAATAACTCTCTTGCCCTCAAGTACAGCTTTAGAAATCTTATCTGTCCAATAAGGAATAACTCTAGCTACAGTATCCTTTAAACATTCTGTCGAAGGAAGTGCACTTTTAGGAATATTTCTATATCTTAAATCATGTATTGGATGCCTCTTATCAGTCTCTTCCAAAGGCATAGGAGATACATCATAACTACGTCTCCAAACTAATACTTTATGTTCTCCATACTTTGCAGCCATATCAGATTTATTCAACCCCTGCAAAGCTCCATAATGCCTTTCATTAAGCCTCCAAGATTTCTCTACATCAATGTAAGATTGACCTAATTCACTCAAAATAATATTTAAAGTGTCATTTGCTCTTACTAATACTGAACTAAAAGCAATATCAAAAGAATAACCTTCTTGTTTAAGTACCTTACCCCCATTCAAAGCTTCAGTAATACCTTTTTCAGAAAGCTTAACATCAGTCCAACCTGTAAAAAGATTTTCTTTGTTCCATTCACTCTCCCCATGTCGAACTAAAACTAACTTATACATAAAATCTCCTAAGAAATACTTACAAAAATACCTTAAATATAAGATAACACAAAATAAAACTAATACTAGTAATAAAAGTAATAACTTTACCTCAATATATAACTAAATATAAAAATGATATTTAAAATTTTCCATTTATTAATTATCCTTAATGATATAATAATATTATATCATTAAGGATAATTAATAAATGGAAAATCAAAAAAAAATAGTTGCACAATATGCTATTGAGAATTATATAAAAAATGATATGCATATTGGAATTGGAACAGGAACAACTGTACTTTATGCAATTAAATACTTAATCAAAAAAATAAAATCCAAAGCCCTAAAGAATCTAAAGCTATATCCAACAAGTAGTAACACTAAATATTTACTTGCAAGTGAAGAAATCCCATATGTATCTAAATTTACAAAATTTAACAAAAATATAGACATCACAATTGATGGAGCTGATGAAATATTACTAGAAAAAAAAGCGTTAATTAAGGGTGGGGGTGGAGCACATTTAATGGAAAAGGTAGTAGCTTATAATTCTGAAAAGTTAATAATTATTGCAGATGAAACAAAAATCGTAAAATATTTAGGAGAAAAAAATTCTGTACCAATCGAAGTAGCTCAAGATTCTATTGAATTCATTATAGGTAGACTAAAAAAAATGAATTTTAATCCCATATTAAGGATGTGCAAACTTAAAGCAGGGCCAATAATAACCGACAATAATAATTATATCTTAGATGTAGCAATGGATATTAAAAATCCTGAAGGAGTTGAAAAATACTTCAAACTATTTCCAGGAATACTTGAAGTTGGAATCTTTAATCATAAAAACACTAAAGTTATATATTATCAAAATGGACAAATTAAAGAAGCTTAAATTCCAATTTAAAAGAGTTACTAATTAAATAGTCTGCAATTCACCTGCAAATAAGAACCCAATCTAAATCTTGAATATCGCATTTCATCTAAATAAATAATTTTATTATCAAAACAACTACCTTACTTAAAATGAAAAGATAGCTAATAAATTCAACAAAATTTTTTATTCATATATAAATGAATGACTCAAAAAGAGAAATAGCAAGAGCTTTTTAATTCTAAAATTTATTATAAAATGTAAATGAAAAAATTCTAGTTCACTTAATATCTCAAAAATCAAAAAATTCTTCCGCACTTAAAATATTATCTCCCTCCCCACCACCTAAATAAGATTAAGCTCTAAATATCCTAAATTACAATTAATCTAATGGATTCTATTTAAATCAAAATTTGAAATCTCAAAATTCATATGCCCATCATTTTCAAAAAATCAATAGCATAAAAACTAAAAATCTTCAGCTCCATGTTGATATTTAAATCAAAATACTCCATAAAAGCACTTATAATCATCTAAAACTTTAAAGAAACCACTTATTATATCATCCCTGACTATTCTAACAAAAATTATTCAAAATTTTTAAAATAGAAAATTTAATATATTAGGAAAGAATTTCAAAATTAAATTTATATAAATAAAATAAATATTTCCAGATCAAAAATAGAAAAATTATAAATAAAATCAGCTCTATAGAAAAAAGATTTTTACTTAAAATAAAACGTTTTAGTTTTAGGATAAACCAAATTTTAAATAAAAATAAAGAAAATAAACTTACTAAAGAAAAATTTATTAAAGAATCAATGAATTTTATTAATTCCTATTTTCTACTCATAAAAGAATAAACTATTATAGTTTTATAAACATAAATTACAATATAAAACCTTTCGATAAAGGATTTAAGAAAATTATATTAATATCTCATTATATAATGATTATTAGAAGTTAAACATTCCAAAACCTCAATAGAAACCAATAAATTAAAAATCAATAGTAAAGATATGATATTAATCTAAATTTTAGGTAAAGAAATATTTAATTATCAAGTTAAATATAACAAATTACAATAATTACAATTTAAAAAAATTTAAAAAATATTAATTATATCTATGGAAAGTAGATCTGGACAGTGAACCCTCTTTGAAACAATTAAAGAACAATAAAATTAAAAATACTAAAAGATATGAAAATGAAAAATCACTTATATTAAAAAGACTTGACAGCCAGCTCCTGCAAATATTACTAAAGGAGTTCTTAATTTAAAACTATCATAATAATAGAAATTAACAAAATAATTAATGACTATGAAGTAAGAAATTTATAAAAACTTTAAAAAGTATAACTTTAAAGGCCTAAGCAAATAAATGTTCAAAATTTTTTAAACTTTTCTCCCACTTAAGCTTAAGTTCTCCAAGTTTATTTACCTTAATTTCATATTCTCGAATACCTTCCTCAACATTGCTAAAACTTTTATTAATATCTATTGAACACTGAATAATATCGCCTTGACGAGGAGCAAGAGTAAAAAATGTAAACTTCCATCCTCCATTATTTATTGTAGATATTATTCTTTTTTGGAAAACATAATCTGAAATTAAAACAAGTTTTTGGAATTCTTTCCTACGCAAATAAATAAATTCATTCCATTCATTAAAAATAGCATCGGGTAGTTCATCCAATCCAATTTCAATAATACTATTTATTGACAAGAGTATATGAAGCGTTTCCAATAAATTTAAATAATAAGTTTCAAAACAATGAATAGTAATATCTAATAAAGAAACCTTAACAAGTAGCTTAGATATATCAAGGCTATGCTCTTTCATAATTTTTGATATTTTTTCTTTTGTATGCTCTATGATAAATTTCTTATGTGTTTCTTTAATATTTTTGTTCATTTTAATCTGCTCTACTTTTTCATAATAGTCACCGATTTCTTTATTAATTAAATTCAAATTGTTATTATTAGCTTCATTAGAAAAGAAATCAATCGTGCTTGTTAACCTTTCTAAAAATTCTTGCTTAATAAAAAAAGTAGCAATTTTTATGCAAGAGCATGATGTCCTACTTTTCTTATCGAATTCTTCTATTTTTTGCCTAATATCTACCCTAAAATTCAAATATTTAAGTTTATCTAATAATTTATTAAAAGTATCGTCATCGTCTAAAAGGATCTCACATTCCAAATCTAAAAGTTCAGATTCTGGATAATATTTTTTTATTAAATTTTTAATAAAATTTAAAGCATCATAAAAGATCTCCTTATTGAAATCTAAATTCTCATTTGATTTTGAAGGATTAGTAACAATTCTATTAATATCCTTATAGATCTTATCCAAAAATACAACTTTATCTTTAAGCAAATTAGCATCATTAATAAGGTTCGATTGTTGCTTATAAGAATAATAATTGATTAAACTATACCTAAAAATACTGAAATTGAGATGCTTTTGAAAGTCAAAAAATCTATAAAATCCCAACGAGCCAAAATCAAAAAACTTCATATCATCATATTATAACAAAAACATTATTTAATATTTTTATAAAGACTTAAAAGAATAGGAGATGCTATAAAAATTGAAGAATAAGTACCAACAACAACACCTACCATAAATATTAAAGAAAAATCCTTTACAGAACCCTCAGTAAAAATATAAATAGATAGAACAGCCATGAAAGTGGTGATAGATGTTAAAATGGTTCTTGAAAAAGTTTGCTTAATACTGATGTTTAAAACATTTAAAAATGAAATACCAATAAGTTTCTTAGAATTTTCTCTAATTCTGTCAAAAATAATTATAGTATCATTTAATGAATATCCAATAATAGTTAATATTGAAACAATTATTGAACTGTTTATCTCTATCCTAAATGTACCCAAAAAAGCAATCACAAATAATATATCATGTACTGTTGCAAATATTGATGCAACAGCATAACTCAACCTAAATCTTATCGTAACATAAACTAAAACAAGTGTAAATGTTAGACAAACCAAAAAAATTGATTTTTTCCTTAAAGCAGATGAAAAACTTGAATCAATAAAATAAGAATCAAGTATTTCAACATGAGCTTTATATTCTGTTTCTAACTTCTCAATTAAAGTGTTTTGTATTCCTTTTTTAAAAACATAATCAGTAACATCAAGCTTAACTATAATAGAAAAATGACTCCTATCATTATTATTAGAAATAATTTCATTTAATTCAAATGTTTTATAAACTGAAGATAATATTTTCTTAACTTCATCATCTTTAATATTCGGTTTATCTATAACAAAATTAATACTAACTCCTGAAGAAAAATCTACCCCCCAATTATATCCATCACGATACATAAAAGTAAAAATAAAGCCCAAAAAAATCACAAAAAAACTAACTACTAAAACCCTATTTCCATATTTTAAAAAATTAAATACTCTTTGCATAATCTAAACTCCAAGAGATACTTACATATTTGCTTTTATTACAAGAAACGATAACTTCTAAAATAAATCTTGAAAAGATTAAACTACTAAAAAGAGACGCTACAATGCCTACAGACAAAGACCATGCAAAACCTTGAATGACCCCTGTTCCAAAAAGAGTTAAAAATAGAACAGCAATAAAAGTTGTAACATTTGAATCCATTATTGCCCAAAAAGCCTTATTAAATCCATCCTCAAATGCTCTTTCAAACTTACGTCCATCCCTCATTTCTTCTTTAATACGCTCATAGACAATTATATTAATATCAACAGCCATACCCATAGTTAATACAAGACCTGCAATACTTGTAAGAGTCAAAGTAAAATTAAAAGCCGATAAAATAGCTAAGATTAAAAATGTATTATAAATAACTAAAGAAATTCCAGCTACAAAACCACTAACCTTATAATAAATAAACATAAATAAAAATACTAAAACAAGAGCAAGAAGCGAAGCCTTTGTACCAAGTTCAATTGTCTTTCGTCCAATAGTAGGACCAATAACTCTAAGATCATCTATTTTGATTTCAACTGGAAATGCCGCTGTTTTAAAAACAAGTGCAAGTTCATTGGCCTCACTCTTATTAAAAGAATCTCCCTGAATTGAAACATTACCGCCAGCAATAGCATAATTAATAATTGCCACTGATTTAATCTTGCCTTCCATAACCACAGCTAAAGCTTTACCAATATTCTTTTGGGTAAATTCAAAAAATTTTTCACTTCCCTCATGATCTAAATTAAATGTCACCATATCCCTACCATTTCTGTGATCGTTTGATATACCAGCATCCCTAATATGAATACCATCAAAAGTATTTTCAATACTAGAGTCAATAACATAATAACGAACACTAGATTCATCATCGACACCATAAGAATCTTTAATATACCAAGGGAAAATTTTCTTATTCTCTCCAAGATTCATACTTTCTTTAATTTCAAACACAGAAGAAAGAGGTCCAGCATCCAAAATTTTAGTATTAAGTATAGAAGTATTTTCATTGTCAACAACATAAAAAGTCAAATTACCCTTGCCACTCAAAAGAGAATCAACGCGATTTTCATTTTTTTCTCCCGGAATATCTAAAAAAATCTTACTTCCTCCTGCTTCTCTTGTAATCTTAGGTTCTGTAAGTCCAAAAGTATCTACTCTCTCTTTCAATATTCGCATTGTACGTTCAATAGACTCTTCCTTTTCCAAAGAACTCAAACTTCTTCCTAACTTCTTCTCAAGTCCCGAATAATCAAGAGAAATAGTAATGCTTATTCCTCCAGATAAATCAAGGCCAAGTTGTATTATTTTATTTTTATTACTCTTTATATTTTCATAATATTTATAAATTTCAAGGCTAAGTTCTTCGATATCAGAATCAGTTAAAAATCCATCTCGCAAATCCTTAATACTTGAAAATCTAGGGAAAATTTTCCCATAAGCTTTATAGTTATTCTTTGCAACTGGAATTAAATATTTTAAATCATCCGGAACCTTAGCATCCGGATTCTTTTGATATAATTCCTTAAGCATAACAAGAGCATCAAAAGCTTTTTTCTTGGAGTAATCTCTTAAAGCTTCCTTTGAATATGAACTAATTCTCTTATCTTCATCCCCTATAAAGAAATACCAATTTAAAGTAGGAGATATTAAAAGATAAGCAAAAAATGTCACAAGCAATATTAGTATAAATTTAGAGAGTCTATTCATTCAATATACCTTCATATTTTAATTTCAAATAAATTAACAAAATATAATATAAATTGCCTTATATTTATTTAGCTTTTACCTTTAATTCTTTCAGGAATAACTTTTTCAATTGAAGATTTTAAAAATCTAACATCAGAAGAGGAGTTCAATTCAAGAACAACTTCAGTATCACTAATCTTTTTGACTATTCCAAAAATCCCACTTACTGTTAAAACAGTATCGCCCTTTTTAAGGTTTTGCATCATTTCCTTTTTTTTCTTCTCTTCCTTTCTTTGAGGAGATATTACTAAAAACCAAAATATAGCAATTACAGGGATAAATACCAATAAACTCCTAAAAAAACTACTGCTATGACTAAATTCTTGCAATATAAACATAAAATCTCCCAACCTTTAAACATAAATAACTTTTATTTTAGAAATATTGTCAGGATATACTACTCCAAAGAGGAGCTTAAGCTCCTCTTTGTTACTATAATTAGACTTACTAATCTTATTGTACCACTTAATCAGATACTCAATAAGAAAATGATCATTCCTATAAAGAGCTTTACTAAAAGCACTCCTATAAAACCCAAGACCAAAAAGTTCTTCTACACTTTTATCTTTATGTTGCCTTAAAAGCTCCTTATCTACTATTGCCTTAGAGCCATCATATCCAATACAAAATACAAATTCATTCTCACTCAAATATAGCTCCTTAACATAATAACATAATAAAAGCGATTAAAGCTTACATCATTCCCATTCCAGGATCCATAGGATAACCGCCACCAGCGCCGCTACTGCTCTTTTCTTCCTTAACTTCAGTAATAGCACATTCTGTTGTTAAAAGTAATCCTGCAATTGAGGCTGCATTCTGAAGAGCACTTCTTGTAACCTTGGCAGGATCAATTATCCCACTCTCAATCATATTTACCCACTTAAATCCAGATGCATCAAAGCCAAGGCCCTTTTTCTCTGTTTTAATCTGATGAATATAAATAGAACTTTCAAATCCAGCATTAGAAATTATTTGCCTCATTGGCTCTTCAAGACTTCTCTTAACGATCTCAAACCCTTGCTTTTCTTCATAACTAAGCTTACTTGTATCAATAGTATCAAGATACATAGATACCTCAATAAGAGTAGCACCTCCTCCAGGAACAACACCTTCCTCAACAGCAGCACGAGTAGCAGACAAAGCATCCTCAACTCTATGCTTCTTCTCCTTAAGCTCAACTTCAGTGACAGCACCAACATTAATAACAGCAACACCACCAACAAGCTTAGCAAGACGCTCTTGCAATTTTTCTCTATCATATTCAGAACTTGTTTCTTCTATTTGTTTTTTAATAAGATCTGTTCTCTCTTTTATTTTTTCTTTATTTCCAGTGTTAATAATAGTAGTATTATCTTTATCCACCTTTACTGACTTAGCTTGTCCAAGTTGTTCAAGTTCAATATTTTCAAGAGTAAGTCCTAACTCTTCACTAACAAGTACTCCCCCAGTAAGTATTGCAATATCTTCAAGAATCGCCTTGCGTCTGTCTCCAAAACCAGGAGATTTGATTGCACAAACCTTTAAAGCTCCGCGAACACTATTTAAAACAAGAGCAGCAAGAGCATCTCCCTCAATATCTTCAGCAATAATTAACAAAGGTTTATTTGTATTTAAAACTTTTTCAAGAACAGGTAAAAGCTCCTTAATGGTACTAATCTTTTTTTCACATATCAAAATAAGAGCGTCATCAAAACTCACACTCATGTTTTCTTTATTTGTAGAAAAGTAAGGAGATAAATATCCTCTATCAAATTGCATTCCTTCAACATAAGAAATTGTAGTATCAAAAGTCTTTGACTCTTCAACAGTAATAACCCCATCCTTTCCAACTTTATCCATTGCTTCGGCGATTTTCTCACCTATTGAATTATCATTATTCGCAGAAATAGACGCTACCTGCGCAATTTCTTCCTTAGTAGTAATTTTCTTTGCAGACTTACGAATCTTATCCGCAGCTAAAGATACAGCATGATCTATACCCTTTTTTATTCCAATTGGATTAATACCAGAAGAAACATTCTTAAGTCCTTCTCTAGCAATTGCATAAGCTAGCACAGTAGCAGTAGTAGTCCCATCACCAGCTACATCATTAGTCTTAATAGCAACTTCTTTTAAAAGCTGTGCCCCCATATTCTCAAAAGCATTTTCAAGTTCAATTTCACGAGCAACACTAACTCCATCTTTAGTAACTGTAGGAGATCCAAATTTCTTATCAATTAAAACATTTCTCCCTTTAGGACCAAGAGTTACCTTTACAGCATTTGACAATTTTTCAATGCCGTTGAGTAAACTTTTCCTAGCATCTTCATTAAAATACATTTCCTTAGCCATAAACCTTACTCCTTTTAAGTATCAAAATTAAATTTAAACTTAACATTATAAAGTTAGCATAAACTTCATACATATCACTATAAAAATATAAAATTTTTTTATTCATTATTCAAGACTAAAATCACATAAATTAACTAACTAATAATTTACTGTAAAACAAATATCATTTACACTAATCTCATATATACTTATATAAGATTTCTTATGTTGTTTAAAAAATTTAGAAGCTCAAATACCTATATTGTTATTATCTCAATAACTGCATTTGCTGAAAGTAAATTGTATTCAATTTTATCAAATACAAAATACTTAATTGAAAATAAAAAGTTATATTATAAAATACATTGGACATTCCCAACATACTTTTTTGAAATTCTCAAATTAAATCCAGAATTAAATAAATGGTTTTTTAAAAGACTCAAAAATAATGAAGATATTTACATCCCAAGCACCTACAGTGGTAGTCCCCATGAATACATGTTGCATGATGAAATACATGTAGATATATATTGGGCTTTAAAAAATCCATTCAAAAGTGGATATAAAGACTTGTTCAAAGATAATCCACCTATGTTTTATGTGTATAAGATGGAAAAATTAAGAAAAAAAGTGCTTGAACTATATAAAAAGCTTAATTTTAACTACATAGAAGGAATAAGATACACAAAAAATAAGAAAAAGTATTTGGTTTTTTATAAAAATAATTGTCAATTCTTGTCTGAAATTCAAGATCCCGAAATACATAATAATCATATAAACACACTTCTTTATTTTCATGAAATTAAAGAATTATACAACAAACAAGAATTAAAGAATTTTTTACTTCCCTTAAAAGAACTAGATACTAAATCTTATAGCATAAAAATACAAAATTTAGAAGGTACCAAAATAGTAACAGATTTTCTAGAAATTCCAGAGTTTAATTCACTAAAAGAACAAGCACTAATTCTACAATTTCAAAATAAAAGACTAAAAGAATATCAAATAAATGAAAACTCTTTAAAAGAATTTTTAACTAATAAAATTTTTGAAAACCATTCAAACAGCCTAGAAGAATCTATTACAAGCAAAAATCTTGAATACAATATGGAGGGCAATTTTACACTATCTCACTCAAAATATAATGTAAAATTTGAAGAAGGAAAACTAAGCAAAATAAAACACAAAGAGAAAAAAGTAGAATTTTTAGCCTCTTGCAAAACCTATCTTAAAGTTTTATCAAAAAAAGATATTATTATTGAACCAACTATTGAAAGCTCATTTTCATTTTCAAATGAAAAAATTTTAGGTGTTAGACAATACTTAAATTTCAATACAAAAGAGAAATCAATTATTGATTTTTTTCTAGATGAAAATCTTGCATGTTTTTTTATAGCTATCAAAATAGTATGGCCTTCCGATATAAAATTAGATGACAAGCTTTTAAAAACAGCCAACAAAAATTACTTACTTGAATACTCAAGCCTAGAAATACCTATATTTGAAGTTAATAAAGAAACAAACCTAAAGATTACTGCAAGATATAATGATTATGACATTTACGAAAAAATTATTGAAACAAAAAAAGATATTAAAGGATATATTAACGGCACAGAATTTCTAATATCTAAAGGAAGTGACCAAAGTAGCAATTTCTTTATTAGTTTTTTACATATTGAAAAATACATTATATACACAATTAATTACAAAATTGAGAAAAGAGGAAATAAGAGATGGTTTATTTTAAATATAGGAGGCTCTTACAATATAATAAAAACAGAAGATTTAAATGATTATTCTTTAAGCTTGAATTTATTATTACTCCCAATGAATAATAACTTTGATAACAAAATAAAGATAAATTCAAAAATAAAAAACCTACTCTTCTATCCGAACATAAAAAATATGAAAATAAATAGCTGACAGTAGTAAAATCTCAATAAATCGTTATAAAATTATTTTATAAGGACATTAAAGTACTTAATCTTAAATAATAAAAGGTTTATTATATGGATAATGATACAATAGAAGTGCATTCCACTTTGGAAAAAGTAGGTATTACTAATGACCCTGTCTTGTTAAAAGCATTAACAACAGAGTTAGGAATGAAAGCTTCTCATTCAAGAAATAGGATAATTTTACATATAGCATCAAATCCAAGAGAATATTTTACAGCAAAAGAAATTTATAATAAGTTGATAACAGAAATACCAAGTTTGTCAAAGGCAACAGTATATAATACACTAAACATTCTAAAAGAACGCAATATTTTAAAAGACATAAAAACTACCGATCAGAAAGAAACAAGGTTTTATCTAAGTTTGTCTTCTACAATAGCTCACTTTAAGTGTAATAAATGCAAGCAAGTTTACCCTATACAGCTTGATGAGATAAAAGATATTCTGAAAGATAAACTTGGTGAAGAATGGAGAACTAAATCTATTGAGATCATCTATTCAGGAGCATGTAACAATTGCTCTCAGAAATTGAGCAAAGAAAGATTAAACACTTTTCACGACTTTAACCACAAGGAAAAATAATTTATGAACATCAAAAATGTTATTTTCATCTTTATATTTTTACTTCTCTTGATACTAGTCAGTCCAAGGGTAAAATTTAAAAATGAATTTATAAAAGTCAAAGTTCCTAATAAACTTGAAGAACTGGATCAATACTTATTGGTTGAAGAATCTAAGTTTAATTTAGAAGAAAATACAAAAAAAGAAATAATATGGAACAAAGGCAAAGAAATAACAAAATATTCTGTTGTTTATTTTCACGGGTTTGGGTCTTCTAAAAATGGGATTTATCCCGTTCCACATAACATAGCTAAAGCTTTAAATGCAAATATTTTTTTTGCAAGACTTAAGGGACACGGAATAGACGAAAAAGATGCTTTTAAAGGTGTTAAGACTCAAGACTGGTTAAGGGATATTGATGAAGCCATTCAAATTGGAAAACTAATAGGAAAAAAATTAATAATTATTGGAACATCAAATGGCGGAACTGCTGCTATTTGGGCATTAGAAACATACCCAACCGAAATACATTCTGCTGTTTTAGTATCTCCCAATATATCTCCTAAAGATAAGAAAACCAACTTAATTTACTATCCTTGGGGGCGCCAAATTGCATATCTTATAACAGGTGGATACAATAAGCCTAAAACAAGAGAAAGCAAAAGAATAGAACACGAAGTGATTAAACCCTTCCATTCAAAATTGCAACAAGTAGATTCAATAATTGCAATGATGGGACTTGTTAAGTTAATTAACTCACATGGATTTGATAAGATAAAAATCCCTATGATAATAATTTACCCACCGAAAGACCCAACGGTAGATTCTAATAAAATAAACCAGTTCATAAATGAATATGGAGGTTATAAAAAAGAAATACCTATTACTCTCATTGAAAGTTATCACTCTCATGTTCCTGTTGGGAATCATAGCTATAGAAGTGCTCAAAACACATCTTATTTCACAAAATATACAGTTGATTTTATTAAAAAGATAAAAAGCAAATAAAAATAAAAATTTGCCCTTTATCTGAATAAAACTTAATTATCAAGAATCTCTTCTATCTCATTCTTAAGTACGCTAACTCCAGGCCCATAAATTACTTGAATTCCACTATCCTTAACAATAACTCCCTTTGCTCCAGTACTCTCCAAAATATTTTTTAAAACATTCATAGGATTTTTTACAGTAACTCTAAGTCTTGTAGCACAACAATCAAGTTCAACAATATTGTCAGCACCACCAAGACCTTCAATCACTTGAGATGCAACATTTCTATCACTGAATTCTTTTAAGGAAGAAGATGGACTATTAGAATCTAAGATATCTTCTCGTCCTAGAGTCTTATAGTCAAATTTAGATATCAAAAAAGAAAAAATGACGTAATATAAGAAAAACCAAAAAACACCTATCATCGGAACTAATATCCAATTTGTTCTTGAATTCCCTTGTAAAATTCCAAAAAGAACAAAATCAATAAATCCTCCTGAAAAAGTCTGTCCTATTGTAATTTCGAAAATATGAGAAAGCATAAATGCAAACCCATCAAACACAGCATGTATTATATAAAGGACTGGAGCTACAAATAGAAAAGAAAATTCAAGAGGTTCAGTAATTCCTGTTAAAAATGAAGTCAAGGCTGCTGAAAGCAAAAGTCCAAATACTTTAGTTCTTTGACTAGGCTTTGCAAGTCGATAAAGAGCCAAAGAAGCCCCGGGTAATCCAAACATCATAGTAATAAATCTTCCGCTCATAAAACGACTTGTTCCAACAAAAAACCTATCAGTACCTTGAGCTGCAAGTTCAGCAAAAAAAATGTTTTGAGTTCCTTCCACTAATTTACCATTAACTATCTCAGAACCACCAAGACCAGTTGTCCAAAAAGGTAAATAAAATATATGATGAAGACCAAAAGGTCCAAGCATTCTTAAAAAAACACCATAAATTAGAGTACCAATATAACCTGTTGAATCTACTAAAATACCTACTTTACTAATTCCAGACTGCATAAATGGCCAAAAAATAAACATAAATACAGCAAGAAGAATACTTGAAAAAGAAACTACTATCGGTATAAACCTAGATCCTGAAAAAAAACCAAGAACTCTTGGTAGTTCAACCTTATTAAACTTATTATGAAGATAATAAGTTAATATACCAACAACAACTCCCCCAAAAACACCTGTCTCTAAAGTTCTAATCCCAAGCACTAACCCAACAGCTCCACTTGAAAGAACTTCTTCTTTTCCTGACATATCAACTAAAATACCAATAGTAGAATTCATAACGAGATATCCAATAAAAGATGCAAGTCCTGCTGTTCCCTTGTCTGATTTTGCAAGTCCAACAGCAACTCCAATTGCAAATATCGGAGCTAAATTAACAAAAATAATAGCACCAGCCGTACTCATTACCTTAAATACTGATTGCAAGAAAAATATATCTAAAAAAGAATATGCACTAACAGTAGCAGGATTAGATAAAGATCCTCCAATCCCTAAAAACAACCCCGCCGCAGGAAGAATAGCAATAGGCAACATAAAAGAACGTCCAAATTTTTGAGCATTCTCAAAAAATTTTCCCATAAAAACTCCTATTTGTCTAAAAAGACACAATAAACAATATAAATATTTTCAAATTTTTCTAACCTCATTTATCTTCTTAATAAAACTTTTTGTAATTTCCATAGGCCTTGTAATAGCACTTCCTACAACAACAAAAGAAACTCCCAACTCAAATATTCTCTTAGCCTTAAGAGGCGTATCAATTTTACCCTCAACCACTAATTTTGACTTAAAGTTATATTTAAGTAATTCCTTTAAAAAGTAAAAATCATCATCAGCAATATTTAACCCATCAGTATCTTTTGTATATCCATACAAAGTAGTACCAACAAAATCAAACCCAAGTTTATCCGCATTAATAGCTTCTTCCAAAGAACCAATATCTGCCATTAAGGGTTGATTTGGATATTTAGCTCTAATTTTATTAAAAAATTCAGATAACAAAAGTCCATCGGGACGTTTTCTTAGGGTAGCATCAAGCGCGATGACATCAACTCCTTCCTTACATAGTTCGTCAACTTCTCTAATAGTAGGCGTAATAAAAACAGGAGAATGATCATAAACTCTTTTAATAATTCCTATTATCGGTAAATCAACCTCGGTTTTTATTTTATTAATATCTCCCACTCCATTTGCTCTAATTCCAACTGCACCACCCATCTTTGCTGCTAAGGCCATCTTAGACATAATAAAACTACTATGCAATGGCTCATCTTCAAGAGCCTGACAAGAAACAATCAAACCCTTCCTAATATCTCTTTTAATATTTAACCTCCTTATAAACTAACCTTTTATAAAAATTTTAAAGCATAATCCATAACTATATAATTTTTTTAAAAAACATAATTCATTATAGATTTAAGAACACAAAAATACAAAAATTTTATATCTGAATCAAATTAAACTATAATTTAAAAATGTCAAATAAAATAAATTGGTTCCCTGGTCATATGAAAAGGGCTTTAAAATTAATCAATAAAAATCTTAAAATAACAAATATTGTATTAGAAATACTTGATGCCAGAGCCCCACTTAGCAGCAAAAATCCACTAACAGAAAAAATAATTAAAAACGCAAAAAAGGAAAAAATAATACTTCTAAACAAATCAGATCTTGCTTTCGAAAGAGAAATTTTAAAATGGAAATTATATTTCGAATCCCTTGGTAATAACGTGATAATTAGCAATATTTACAAAAGGGGAATGAAAAAACAAATCATAGAAATCATAAAAAAAACAGCAAGCGTTAAGACAATTAAAACTTACACAGAAAAGATAAAAGTCTTAGTAATTGGAGTCCCAAATGTTGGAAAATCATCAATAATTAACCTATTGGTAGGGCGAAAAAGTACAAGTGTTGCAAACAAACCAGGACATACAAAAAATATACAAATCATTAAAATAAATGAAGAAATTAATATTTTTGATATGCCAGGGATATTATGGCACAATCTAGAGGACCAAGAGATTGCAAAGAAATTAGCAATACTAGACATGATAAAAGAGAAAATAATTATAGACAATACTGAACTTTCAATCTATTTAATCAAAGAAATGCACAATAGTAATAAAAGAAAATTATTGGATAAATATAATATAGTCTCAACAGATTCACTTCAAATTTTAAATGAATTTGCAAAAGCAAGAGGATTTATAAATAAAAATTGCAAAATAGATATTGAAAAAGCATCAAAAACACTAATAAAAGAATACAGAGAAGGTAAATTTGGAAAAATTATACTTGATACTAAATTGCCAAAATAACATTAAATAAAAATTATTTACATAAGAATTAATATAAAGTATAATCTACTCTCATGCAGTTTATTGATGTATGTATAAAAAGGGAGGGTACCATTAGTTGAATAATCTTATCTTAGAGATTAAAGGCTTAAGTCATTACTACACTGATAGTAGTAATAAAACTCTAGATAAAATCAATTTAAAAATCAAAAAAAATGAATTTATTACCTTACTTGGTCCATCAGGATGCGGAAAAACCACACTTATTAAAATAATAGGAGGTTTTTTAAATCAAAATGAAGGTGAAGTCTACTTCTTATCAAAAGAAATTTCAAAAATTAGTCCTAATAAAAGAGAGCTTAATACTGTATTTCAAAATTATGCATTATTTCCGCACATGAATGTTTTTGACAATATTTCATTCGGCCTTAGAATGAAAAAAATAAACAAAAATTTAATTAAAGAAAAAGTAAAATCATCTCTTTCTTTAATCGGAATGCAAAAATTCGCTTATAGAAATATCAATGAGTTATCTGGAGGACAAAAACAAAGAGTTGCAATTGCAAGGGCAATAGTTATGGAGCCTAAACTTTTATTATTAGATGAACCATTATCTGCACTCGATTTAAAGATGAGGCAAGAAATGCAAAGAGAACTTAAAAACATACAAAGAAAACTCGGAATCACTTTCATTTATGTCACTCATGATCAAGAAGAAGCCTTAACAATGAGCGACAGGATAGTAGTAATGAATGAAGGGGTTATTCTTCAAATTGGAACG
Organism: Borrelia sp. A-FGy1; assembly: GCF_014084025.1. Lineage (NCBI taxonomy): Bacteria > Pseudomonadati > Spirochaetota > Spirochaetia > Spirochaetales > Borreliaceae > Borrelia > Candidatus Borrelia mahuryensis. Next base: position 686,688 of record NZ_CP043682.1, on the reverse strand, counting down.
CCTGAAGAAATTTACAACGAACCCAATACAAAATTTGTAGCTGATTTTATTGGAGAAAGTAACATTTTTGACGGAACATATGAGAAAGAATTTGTCGTTAATATGTTTGGAAAAAATTTTGAATGCCTCGACAAGGGATTTTATAATAAAGAACCTGTTGATCTTGTAATAAGACCAGAAGATGTAAAAATACTGCCCAAAGGCAGAGGGCATTTAAGTGGGATAGTAACCTCAGCAATATTTCAAGGTGTACATTACGAAATGACACTAGAAATCGAAAAATCCAACTGGTTAATTCAAAGTACAAAGCTTACAAATGTTGGTGAAGAAGTTGATATATTCTTAGAACCTAATGACATTCATGTAATGGGCAAAAATAATAATGATAAATAGAATAACATTAATTTTATATACTCTATTCTTATCCATATTTATTATAATACCACTTCTAATAATAATAACCTTAGGCTTTCTTAATGAAAGCAATGAATTCACATTTGAAAATTTTAATAGACTGTTAGAACCAAGCTACCTAAGAATTTTTTCAAGAAGTACTAAGCTTGCATTAATTTCAACCATTTTTTGTATTCTAATAGGATACCCTACAGCTTGGTTCATCTCAATATCAAAAAAAAATACTCAGAATATTCTTATTATAATGATAATACTTCCTATGTGGATTAACACTCTAATTAGAACTTATGCCTGGATAAAAATATTAGGAAAAAATGGAATTATCAATAACCTACTTAAGGTAATTGGACTAACCAACATAGATTTAATCTACAATGAACAAGCTGTAATAATTGGAATGGTATACAATTTTTTACCATTTATGGTTTTGCCAATTTATACAGGACTTTTAAAAATTAAACGTGAATACATTGAAGGAGCAAGAGATCTTGGTGCAAGAATGTGGCATATCTTGCTGTATATAAAGATGCCATTAACACTATCTTACCTTGCTACAGGAATAATTATGGTATTTATCCCCTCAATTACAGTATTTATTATCTCAGACCTATTAGGTGGCTCTAAACAAATTTTAATTGGAAATCTAATCGAAAAACAATTTTTATTTGTAGAAGACTGGAATACTGGAGCTGCAATTTCATTTATTGTAATGATAGTAATATTAATATTTAATCTTACAATACTTAAATTAATGCAAAAAAACAATGTAGAATAAGGACATCAATATGCTTAATATTTTAAAAAACACTTTTTTATTCTTTACATTTGGATTTATTTATTCACCCATAATAATTCTAATAATTTACTCTTTTAATGCAGGCGATCATGGATTTTTTTGGCAAGGATTTAGCTTAAAATGGTATAAAGAAGTTTTTGTATCACAGCAAATAAAAACCGTAATATATAATACTCTAACCGTAGCAATAATATCATCCCTAATATCTGTTATAATTGGCATTCTAGGAGCTTATAGTATCTATAAAACCAAAAATAAAAGAATCAAAATAATTTTGTTATCAATTAACAAAATACCAATAATTAACCCTGACATCGTAACAGGTATTAGTTTAATGACATTTTATTCAGCTATAAAAATACAATTAGGATTCACTACAATGTTAATGTCCCACATAATGTTCTCAACGCCTTACATAGTAATAACTATTCTACCCAAGCTATATTCACTTCCGGAAAATATTATTGATGCAGCTCGTGACCTCGGAGCATCAGAAAGTCAAATATTTAAAAACATAATATTTCCAGAAATAATTGGAAGTGTGATAACAAGTGGTCTTATTGCATTTACATTATCTGTTGATGATTTTTTAATATCTTTTTTTACAACAGGACAAGGCTTCAACAATTTATCAATACTTATAAATTCTTTAACAAAAAGAGGAATAAAGCCCATCATAAATGCAATTTCTTCTATGTTATTCTTTGTAATACTTATTCTTTTATTCATAATTAATAAATTTGTAGGAATTAAAAAATTAACAGCAGACACAGAAATTTAAACAAAAGGAGTTTAAAATTTTGAAAAAGATACTATCAGTACTAATTTTAATAGTTATATCTTGTTCTTCTAGAGAGAAAAAAGATACTCTTAATATTCTCAATTGGGCAGAATATATCGATGAAAACTTATTAGTTCAATTTGAAAGAGAAAATGATATAAAAATAAATTATGAAATTTTTAATAATAACGAAGAAATGATGGCTAAATTTAACAATATAAAAGGTTATTACGATATAATAGTGCCCTCAGAATATTTGATTGGTGAATTAGCAAGTGAAAATAGAATTGAAAAAATAGATCACTCAAAATTACCAAATGTAAGAGATAATATCTTAGAAGAGTTCACAAACTTAGAATATGATCCTGGCAATACTTATTCAATACCTATGTTTTGGGGAGTAATGGGAATACTTTACAACAAATCAAAAGTCAATATAAAAGATATGAAGGGATTCGACATATTATTTAATGAAAAATATAGCAAAGAAATTGCAATGTTAGACTCTCCAAAAGAAAACATTGGAGTTGCTCTCAAACAACTTGGTTATTCCTTCAATGAACATGATATATCTAAAATAAAAGAAGCTGGAAAGATTTTAAAAAAACAAAATTCCTTATTAGTAGGCTATTTCTCAGATATTGCTGCAAAATCACTCATACTTAATGGTGAAGTGTCTATCCAACTAACATGGAGCGGAGAAGCACAAGATGCAATCATAAAAAACCCAAATCTAGATTTTTATGCCCCTGCAGACACAAATCTTTGGATTGATGCAATAGCAATTCCATCAGATGCTCCTCATAAAGAACTTGCCTATAAATTTATTAACTTTCTTTATGAAAATGAAGCATCTTATTCAAATTTTCAAGAAACAAGATATAATTCGCCAAACAAAAATGTATTTATTCGATTAAAAGAAGAAGCAAAAAATAATAATAAAATAAAACTGTATTTGGAAGAAAAATTTCTTCCAAAAGATTTTTCAAAATTAGAAGTATTTAAACAGATCCCTAAAGAAGTAAAAGAAGAACAACTAAAAATATACATAGAATTAGCTTCATAAGCACCAATACCCAAAAAGGGGAACAAATTTTTTTAAGGTTATTTCTTACACTTTAGAAAAACGCAAAAATAATTCTCTAATCCCAAATCCAAATATAGATAAAATAATTATAATACCTAAAAATGTCTGATAAAATAAAAATGAAATTATATCAATTGGAGATATAGTCCCCTTTGCAAATTTTATTATACTTATCATGTGCATGCTGTACGGCAAAGCTCCTATTAAAGCACAAGAAGAAGCCGAAAGCAAGGCAGCACATCTCTTAGGACAAACTGAATTATTTTCAGATATATCTTTAGTAAAAGCCCCATTAACCAAAATAGCAAGACCACTATTCGCAAGAAATCCTGTTATCATAATTATTAGAAAAGTAACTGTAAATTCAGCACTCCTTTTACACCTAGCAAAACGCTTTAACTTATTTAAAACCCATTCAAAACCTCCATGTCTAATAGTCATATAGGAAACTCCTCCTGTAAAAATGACAAGAATAAGCATATCACTCAAATCTAAAAGACCCTTATTAATATTTTTAGCCATTGAAAGTAAGGTTAAATTACCATAAAAAATACCAATGCCGCCAGCAATCAATATTCCAAGAAATAAAACTAAAAATACATCCACACCTAAAAACGCAAAAGTTATAACAAAAAGATAAGGAAGAACCTTTAAATAATTAATTTCACTAAGCTCACCTACAAAATTAATATTTTCAACAGATGAGCCTACAATAGCAAAAGCTATTGTTGATAAAACGGCAGCAGGAATTGTCAAATAAGCTCCACTTTTAAAAACATCTTTAACTTTAACTCCTTGAGTACGACTTGCAATAATAATTGTATCTGATATCAAAGACATGCTATCACCAAAGGCACCTCCTCCAAGCACAGCACCTGCAACAATCGGTAATGGAATTCCACTTTTATTTGCTACCTCGAGTCCTATCGGAGTAATAGCTACAACAGTACCCATAAAACTACCAGTTGAAGTAGAAAGAAAAAGGCATATTAAAAATATGCCTGCTACCAATAAATTAGAAGGTATATATTTAAGTCCAATATTAGCTACCGTCTCAATACTACCTATCTCATTACAAAGATTAGAAAAAACACCAGAAATCATAAATATTAAAGAAATAAATATAATATCAAACTGAGCACATCCTTTAATAAATTCATTTATCTTATATGTAAATGAACCCTTAAAGAGAAGAAAAGCTACAATAACACCTAACAACATAGCAACTATTGGTGGCATATGATAAAAAGCCATTTTAACACCTTGAATTTTTAAAATTACTCCCGTTCCAATATATATAAAAATAAAAACAAGAAAGGGAATAAGACCTAAAAAATTTGGCTTTATATAAACATTAGTAGTATCCGTAGTATCCATTTAACCTCCTACGCTAATCAAATAAATCTAATTCTTAGTAAAAGCCCAAGAAAAATTTTTAATATCAAGACCAAACATAGATAAAATTACAAAAATTAATAAAAATAATTGATAAATTAAGAATGATATAACACCTATAGGAGAAACAAGACCATCAAAAATTCCTATTAAAACAATCATTTGTGCTCCATAAGGAATAAAACTCTGAAAAACACAAGAAAATATATCCAAAAGAGAAGAACTTCTATAAGAAGGTATTTTATTCTTAACAGATATCTCTTTTACAACCCTACCACAAATAAGAATAGCTATAGTATTATTAGCTAAAAAAATATCAAAAATAGAAACAAGTAAAGCAATCGCAAATTCTGCAGAACGTCTGCCTCGTATTAAAGTCATAAGCTTAACTAAAATCCACTTAAATCCTCCATTTTTAATGACAATAAAAGAAACTCCTCCCGTCAGCATTGATAGAAAAATTAAATCACTCATGCCTATAAACCCCTCACTAATTTTTTTCATCACATATAAAAATTGCAAATTTTCATAAAAAATACTAATAACACTTACAAATACAATACCCATAAATAAAACAAAAAAAACATTTAAGCCTAAAAGAGACAAAATAATAATAACAAGATAGGGCACTACTCTAATCAAATCTACTGAACTACTAAACAAAGATTCTATATTAGATAAATTATTTGAAAGAAAATAAAATCCAAAAAAAGTAAGTATAGCTGAAGGAAAAGCATATATAGAACTAGTCTTAAAAAGATCTATAATTTTACTGCCCTGAGTACGACTTGAAACAATAGTTGTATCTGATATCAAAGAAAGATTATCTCCAAATACAGAACCACACATAACAGCAGCAGCCATTAGATTTAAATTAATACTGACCTTACTTGCAATCTCAAAAGCAATAGGAGCAATAGCTACAATTGCTCCTACAGAAGTTCCTGATGAGAAAGAAATAAAACAAGTAACTAAAAATATCCCCGAAATAATCCACCTAGAGCCTATATATTTAAGCCCAATATTAGCAGCCGACTCAACACTACCTATTTCTTTACAAAGAGTAGAAAAAGCACCTGCCAATAAAAAGATAAGACACATCAAAATAATGTCATACTGAGAAGCACCTTCAACAAAACTATGAATTTTATCTTCAAATTTTCCTTTAAAACCAAAAAATCCTGTAATAGATGCAATAAGCATTGCAACACTTGCAGGAAGCTGATAAAAAGCCATTTCTATACCTATAAATTCTAAGTAAATTCCAGTTCCTAAATAAATTACAACAAAAACAATAAAAGGCAATAGCCCTAAAAAACTCAGTTTAACATTAACATCAAAATTCTTCATACAAAACATCCTTTAAATCCAAAATAGTAAATCAAATAAATTAATTACTTACAATCTAACAAATATATTTTCATAATTGTATAACAATTAAATCAATATTTTAGTATTTATTAAAAATAACGAATTTTGATTCAAAACAAATTAACAAACTGCATTACAATTATCATTTAAAAACTCTTTTATTTTTACATTAAATATTTAAATTTATTATTTACATACTGCGCCAAAAATGACCCTTTCCCAAAATCATATTTGCCTGTGGTGGTCCCTCAGATCCATAAAAATAATTCCAATTCTTAACATTTTCCCATTTATTAAGAATGTCTGATACAAATTCCCAAGAACTATCAATCTCATCATTACGAGCATACAAAGTTTTATCTCCTAAAAATGCATCAAGAAGCAAACGCTCATAAGATTCTCCAAAAAATTTACTAAATGAAGAATGATAAGAAAATTCCATATTGGCTTCCTGCATTTCATAATTATATCCTGGTCGCTTAGTATTAAACTTAATTTCAATTCCATCTCTTGGTTGAATTCTAAAAATCAAAGCATTTGACATATTATTTAAGCTAGTGTTAAAGAGAGTAAAATCAGGTTTTTTAAATTGAATATATACTTCTGAAAATTTTCTTACAAGTGCTTTTCCAGTTCTAATATAAAATGGTGTTCCAGACCAACGCCAATTATTAATAAATACTTTCATTGCTAAATAAGTTTCAGTATTTGAAGCTTTTAAAAATTCTGCTTCTTCTCTATACCCTTTCTTTAAAAATCCCTGTACTCGAGAACTCACGTACTGTCCTCTAATAATATGATTTTCAATTTCATCTTTTTTGAATTTTTTCAAGCTTTTTAAAACCTTAACCTTCTCATCATGAATAAAATTCGCACTAAATCCAATAGGTGATTCCATTGCAATAAGACTTAAAAGTTGCAAAATATGATTTTGAAACATATCTTTCAAAGCACCTGAAGAGTCATAATACTCAAATCTACCATCAACTCCTACTTCTTCAGCTACTGTGATTTGGACAAAATCTATATAGCGATTGTTCCAAATATTCTCAAAAATGGAATTCCCAAATCTAAATGTAAAAATATTTTGAACCGTCTCCTTACCCAAATAATGATCTATCCTATATATTTGATCTTCTTTAAAAACAGAATAAAGAAGTGAGTTTAAATACCTAGCTGCATCAAGACTGTTACCAAAAGGCTTTTCAAGAATAATCTTAGAATATGAACCAGTACCATTTAATGAATAAGGCTTTAAATTTTCAATTATTACACCATAAAATTCAGGAGAAGTTGAAAGATAATATACTATATCTTTTTTCTCCCCCAAAAGATTAAACAATCTAGAATAAGCCTCATCTTCTTTAAAATCTCCTGATAAATAAATAAAAAACTTCAAAAAATTATCTACTAAAGCTATTTCCTCTTCTTGCCACAAAGAATCTTTAACATAAAGTCTAAATTCATCATCAGTAAAAGTTGTACGTGAAAATCCAATAATCCTAAAATTGCTAATATAGCCATCCTTATATAAGCTAAAAAGAGAAGGAATAAGTTTCCTTCTTGATAAATTTCCAGTAATTCCAAATATTACAATATCAAAATCAGATATATTCTTTACCATCGCAAAATATCTCCAATAAAAATTATACTATTATCATCAAGCCAAAAACTATAGACTGATTTTAAATAAAAAATTATATATTATTTAATATTCAATTTAAGGGATATTTAAGCAAGACTATATATTAAAAAGCAAATATTAGCATGGTGTATAATGTAGAAAATGAATAACATGTCCTTATTTACAGACTTTTATGAACTTTCAATGATGAATGCTTATTTTGTAAAAAATATCAATCCAAAATCAAAATTTGAAATGTTTTTTAGAAAAACTCCATTTAAAAATGGATACATAATTCTAGCAGGAATGCAAACATTAGTTAATATTCTAAAAGAACTTCATTTTAAAGAAGAAGAGATTGAATATTTAAAAACACTAAACCACTTTGATAAGAAATTCCTAAACTACTTAAAAACACTTAAGTTAAACATAAAAATAACCTCAATAAAAGAAGGAAGAATTGTTTTTCCTTATGAACCCATACTAATTGTTGAAGGAAACTTAATAGAGCTTTTACTTATAGAAGGACTTATTTTAAACATCATAAACTTTGAAAGCCTTATCGCAACTAAAACATCAAGGATTAAAGAAGCTGGAGCTCAAATTTTAGCTGAGTTTGGTCTTAGACGAGCCCAAGGAATTAATGGGGCCCTTTCTGCAAGTAAAGCTGCCTATATAGGAGGTGCTAATTTTACAAGCAACGTGCTTGCAGGATATAAATATAATATTCCTGTTGCTGGAACAATGGCTCACAGCTGGGTAATGAGCTTTAAAAGCGAAGAAGAAGCTTTTTGGGAATATGCAAAAATATATCCACATAATGTAAGTTTGCTTATTGACACTTATGATACACTTAATAGCGGGCTTAAAAATGCAATAAAAGTATTTAAGTCTCTAAAGACAAAGGAAAGCCAAAATTTCTCTGTCAGAATTGATAGCGGAGACCTTGAATACTTAAGTAAAAAAGTAAGAAGAGAACTTAATGAGAACGGATTATATGAAGTCAAAATAATTGTATCTAACGAACTAGATGAAGAGATTATTATGTATCTAAACTCAATTAATGCTCCCATTGATTTTTGGGGAGTAGGTACCCATTTAGTGACTGCAAAAGGAGATCCAAATCTCTCAGGAGTGTATAAAATGATATCAATTAATCAAAATGGTGAATTTATACCCAAAATGAAAATATCAAATAATATCGAAAAATCAACACTACCCTCCACGAAAGGAATTGCTAGGGTATACTCTAATGAACAAATGATTTTTGACTTAATCTTTTTAAAAGAAGAAGAAGAAGAGATAAAAGAAATATTATCTTCTAAAAAAAAATTAACAATTTATCACCCCTTACAAGAAAATATGTTCAAAGAAATAAAAACATATGAAAACTTTGAATTTTTAATAAATACTAGCTTTGAAATTAATAAAATGAATCAAATATCAGAAATAAGTCTAGAACATCTAAGGCATAGAGCTCAAAATGATCTTAATCAAATTGATCATACATATAAAAGAATAATAAATCCTCACATATATAAAGTAAGTATTACAGAAAACTTAAAAAATTTAAGAAATAAACTAATTAAAGAAAGTAAAACTATATAAACTAATTTATGTACAAGATATACAAGACAAACAAAGTTAACGTAATTTATAACAAAATTCAAGAATTAATTAGGAAGGATGATATATTTAAAAAAGAAACCATTATTATTTTAAAAAGCAATATTTTAGAGGATGAAATTAAAAAATATTTAGCAACTTTAAATGAAGTTTCATATAATCTCAATATAAAAAAAAACATAATGAAAACAATATACAAGCTTTTAATAGAAAACCAAAATATTAAACATTTTCTTGAAAACAATACCCTACTTCTTTATTCAGAAACAGAAAAATTTATTCTATACAATATTTTAAAAGAAAATAAAATAAAAAGTATTAACCAATTCAAATCAACAAAAAATAGATATATTTTTGCCTCAAGAATTATACTCCTATTTCACAAATACTATGCTAAATTTTCTAAAATAATTGAAGTTTGGAGAAAAGATGAACTCTTATTTAAAGACAAAATCAATTCCAAATATGAATTAATACAAAAGGAAATGTTTCAAAAACTATTTGAAAACCAAATCAACATATTTGATTTATATAAACAAATAGAAAATGAAACAAAAAGCACACCAAAAAGCATTGAAACAAAAAAAATAATAATTATTGGAGAAACCAGAGAAATTGACAGAAAAATCTTATTTCAATTGCAAAAAATTTTCAAACTTGAAATACACGAATTAATCTTAAAAGATACATCATCTTACGAATCACCTTTAATAGAAGCACTGATTCCAATAAAAATAGAGAAACACAACTTAAAACTACAAATAGAAGAAGAAATTGAAACTAAATTATTTGAAGAGAATACCTTCTTGGCAAGCTTTAAAAATAACATTATAGCAGGAAAATCTCTATCAAATATAGATAGCAGCTTTAAAATAATAGAGGCAACAACACAAAAAAGAGAAGTAGAAATCCTTGTAAACAATATCATACATTCAACACAAAATCATAATTTAAAACTAAATGATATCGTAATAACTTGTCTTCCAAAAGAAATCGACAAATACCTTCCATACATAGAAGAATTTTTAAACAAATATGAAATTGACTTTGATATATTAAACTCTAAAGATATTTCAAAAAGCAAAAGTGTAAAAGCCTTAAAAAAATTAATGGAACTATTCATTTCAAATAGAGGTACTATCAGTAACTTTAACAGAAAAGAAATAATTGAATTTTTAAGCAATACTAAGGTCATGAGTAAATTCAATATATCAACAAATGAATTGCAACACTTAATAACTTTTAGCGACATAATGAATATTAATTTTGGAATGAATGATACCCATAAAGAAAACTTATCTTATGACAAAACCTTTCTAAATTCATGGGAAGATGGTTTTAACAGATTCTTAATGTCTGATATTTTTAATGAAAAATATGAAAATGAAAACTTTCAAGAAGATATAAGCTTTCAAGACCCAACTTCGATAATACAACTAATAACAATAATAAGAAGCCTATATGAAGATATACTCTACTTTAAAGGAAGAAAATACACAATATATGAATGGGCAGAAATAATAGAATTATTTATAAATAAATACATTAAACTCGAAGATAATGATAAAATTGATGAATACATAATCACAAGAATACAATACCTCAAAAATTTTTCAAGAGATTTTAATGAAAATCTTTATAAAGATTACATGGAAAAAGTCAAAGATAAAAAAGTTGAATTTGCCCTCTTTAAAATAATGTTTGAGGATAGTTTAGAACAAAAACCATATAAATCACTCAATCAAAATGTAGGCATAATTGTTGCAAGCTCTGATAAAATTGAGTATTTACAAAAATCTGAAATCCATTTTTTAGGAGGTGAAAAATTAAATTCAAACATAACCTTTGATAACATGAATTTATTAAATGAATATTATAATTATGCTAATGTGGAACAATATAATATCTCAAATTTAATTAATATAATTTTTGCAGCATCAAAAAAATTTTACCTCTATTATTCATTAAGCAAATCTCTAAATCCAGACATTAATAAACCCAAAGTAATACAAAAGATAATAAATTACATAAAAGACATGGGACAAGAATTAGAGATTGAAATACATCCAAAAGAAAACTATGATTTTGAATATTTTAAAGAAAAAAAAACTAATAACTTAATAAATTATGACATAAATGCCTTCAGTATTGCAGAATCATTAAAGAAAGGTAATTATAGAAAATTAATACAGAAAAGAATTAAGTTTAAAAAACAAATCTCATTAAAAATAAAGGATATCAATAAAGCTATAACTAACCCATACAAATACTTTTACGAAAAAATATTAAATGTACATATTAATGACATAAGTAAAATTAATGAAATCAAAAAAAAACAAGAAGAACAAATTATAGATATTCTTAGTTTTAACTACAAGTTAATGGAAAATTTTATGCCAATTTATGAATATATAAAAGATGAAACTAATGAACATCAAATACTTAAAAAAATAGATAGTACTATCAATCATCAAATACAGAAAGGCATAGTTCCTTTAAATTTCAAAAAAGAAACAATTAAAGAAGAGTTCATATCAAAATTCAAAAAGATAAAAAATAATATTGAAATAAACTTCCAAGAATTTTTTAAAGTGAAACCTATCAATATCAAATTAAATAAAATAATACCTATTAAAATAAAAGATGAAATACTAGAATTCAAATTAAATGGAACTCTTAAAAACATATGCAAAATTGACAATAGATATTATCACTTTTTTTTAGAAAAAAAAAGAAATAGCAGCGATTCAATTATTAGAAAAATAGACCTATATATAATAGGACTCCTCTTAAAAAGCAATATAGAGAATATGGATTCAATTCAAGAAATAAAAATCTCTTACGAAACTGCTAAGTTATCGATTGATAATAAATATGAAAATACAGAAATAAACATCCTAGATCTTGAAAATCTGCTAAAACAAATAGCATATATTTCAAGTTATCCTACTCCCATTTACAGAAATTTAATACATAAAAGCTTAACTAAAATAAAAGACATAAATGAACTTTACAATACCATAAAAGCACAAATAGAATATCCTCAAAAAAGTATTGCTCTTACAAAAAAGATGGAATATGTATTCCCTCAAAAAGATATATCATGGTGTCCTTATTATAATAGATTCCAAGATACTCATGATTTAAAGATAAATGGAAGTTTAGAAAAATTACTAAAAGACTTTTATATCAAATTTATGAAGACATAAAGTTAATTTTATGCAAGAAATATTAGATAAAATCAAATACAATCAAAAAATACTAATTGAAGCTTCAGCAGGAACTGGAAAAACCTATACACTTGAAAACACTATTACAAGTTTACTCATAAACAAAATATACTCTCCAAACGAAGTATTGGTGCTGACATTTACAAAAAAAGCAACAGAAGAAATGTATATTAGAATATTAAAATCAATTGAAAATGCATACAATAATTCAAAAACAGATAAATTACTAAAAGAAATTTATGAACAATCAAATAAAATTTTTATTTCAACTATACACAAATTTGCATTACATTCTCTAAATAATTTTCAAATTGAAACAGGAAACTTCTATCAATATAGAATAAAAGAAAATTTAACATCAGAAATAGATGAAATAGTCTATGAATTTTTAAGAAAAGAAGAACTACTTAAAAAAGAATTAGCAATAAATCATTATGAATTTGAAACCTTCAAGTCTTATTTTGCAAACACAGAAGAGATGATTAGATACATAAAAAAAATTTATAAAAGAGACAAAACAAAAGAACTTGGAGACTGGATAGAAAAGCAAACCATTTTTCAAAACATACTCATAAATAAAGACAAACTAATCTACGAATATAACTCAATAATAGAAGAATTAAACACAATGACTATAGAAGAAAAAAGAATTTTTCTTAATAAACATAATCAAGGATCTAAAATATCAGAAATAAAATATAAAAATGAACAGGACATAGTAAAAATAACAGAAACACTCATAAATAATCAATTCTTACACAAAATAATCACATCTAATATTAATAAAAGTACTACTCTTTCAGAAAAGGAAATATGGATTAAAAAATCCTTAATAAACCTTAACCACAAAACAAATATAGATATGAAAGAAAATCCAGATACAAAAACTCCCCAAAGAAGCAACCTCAGAAAATACATTAAGTTAAATTTTGAATATAAAATACTTAAATATATAGAAAGAGAGCTTGTAAATACCATTAATGTAACAAATACAATAGACCAAAAACACATAATGCTAAATTTTAAATCACACCTTGAATCTCCCAGCAAAAGCCTATTAAATTCAATAAAAAGTAAATATAAAATAATACTAATAGATGAATCACAAGATCTAGATCTTATTCAAATAGAAATATTTAAAATTCTTAACTCTTGTGGTATCAAGTTAATATTTATAGCAGATCCTAAACAAATAATTTATGGATTCAGAAATGCGGATGTTTCATTTTATAACCAAAGAATAAAGGACAAAATAAAGGAAGATGCAAAAATAACTTTAGGGATAAACTACAGATCAAATAAAAAGTTAGTTGAACCCTTAAATATTATGTTTAGCAACATATATAATAAAACAAAAACATCAAAAATTGAACAAATTGAATTTATTAGCTCTAAAACAAACCCTAAAAATGATAACAATAACATTTTTATAAATGATAAAGAAATAGAAGGAATAAACATAATAGAAACTGATAAGGGAGAGAATACCATACAAAAGACAGCCCTTACAATAAAATATTTGCTAACAAATGGAAAAATATACGATAATGAAAAACTTAGGAAAATTAAAAAGTGCGATATTGCAGTACTTTGTAGAACATCAAAAGAAATAAATTTAATAGACAAAGCACTTCAAAAACAAGGTATAAAAACAAATAAAACTGAAAAATCATTCTTTAATACAAAAGAGTTTAATGAAATATTCTATTTAATAAAATGTCTAGATAGAAAACAAGAATTTAAAACCCTAAGCTACGTATTGACCAGCAAAATAATAAATCTTCCATGGGAATTATATCTAAATTTTGTTGAAAGAGATGAAATCCACTACATAGAAGAATTCATTAGTGAAATAATATATTTACTTGAAAACAAACAAATAACAATAATAAAGGCAATAGATACAATTATATCAAACAAAGATTCTTGGATAAACCTGGCAAGAATTTTTAATAATCCATCTTTTACCGAATTTGCAATCACAAAAAAAAGCTATAGAGAAACACTCATAAACGAAGAAAAATTTGAAGAACTTAATAACTACGAAGCAAGCATAGACTTTATTTCTAAAATTTACCACCAAGAAAAAGATGTAGAATCATTAATATCTACCTTAGAAACACTTATAACTAATAAAGATTTTGAAGAAGACGAAGACAACACAAATATAAAAGACAGTAATTCTATAGAAATACTCACGATTCATAAATCAAAAGGATTAAGTCTTAATATTGTATTTTTAATAGGAGATATTCAAGACAATAAAAGTCAAACTTTGCTCAAATCATCTGAAACATTCTATAAGTTTTGTTCAGAAGACAAAATAGAATATGATTTTTTAAAATTAAAAAAAAATCAAGCATTTGCTAGCCTCAAATTCTTAAATGAAGAAAAAAATCTTTTTTACGTAGGAACAACTAGAGCTCGATTTGCTCTCTTTATCATCAATAAAGGCAAAATAATAAACATAATGCTAACACTATCAGAAATAAAAAAAATTGAAGGCATAAATTTAGACTTCAATGTATATAATTTAATTAAAACTTATCAATTAAATCAATTAGACATGAAACATAATACAAATATAAAATTAATTAAGCCAACACCAATAAATAAAAATTTATTTAGAAAAGAATATACACACAGTTACACAAGCCTTTCCTCACTGAATAAGTCTTCACACAATATAAACAAAGAAATAATAGATGATGCAGATTATAATAATGATGCTTCTTTTGTCAAAGAAATACTCCCAAAAGGCAAAGATACAGGGAATATTTTTCATGCTATTATGGAAGAAATAAATTTCAAAGATGCAAAAGGTACTTTTGTATCTTTTCAAAAAAAAAATATCAGTCTTATACAAAAAAAAATAAAACATTTCAACTCAAATCTAAACACATATGAGATACAAGAAACATTCACACAAATGATCTACAATATATTAAACACAAAAATTAAGCTTATTAATGCAAGACTATGTGATATTCAAGAATTACAAAAAGAAATGGAATTTTTAATAAGAATTAGCAACAAAACCAATAAACAAAAAAAGCTCTTTATAAGCTACAAAGATCTTGACTTAAATTTAAATGAAGGCTATATTAAAGGAATAATCGATTTGATATTTAAAATCAATAATAAAGTATACATTTTAGACTATAAAACAAATTACCTTGGACAAAGCATAAAAGATTATAATCTTAGAAACTTAAAAAAAATAATGATACAAGAACAATATGACTTGCAATACAAAATTTATGCACTAGGAATAAAAAAAATTCTTTTTAAGAATATAGAAAAATATAATAAAAACTTCGGGGGAATAATATATCTATTTACAAGAGCATTTAAAGAAAGAAAGAAAAATCAATCTAGAAATCAACACGGAATCTATACAGTTATACCAAATTTTAAAGAATTAGATCTAGAATACATACTTAAAACTTAAAGAATAAAATAAAAATATGAGAAATTATTTAGTCTTAAGAGAATTTTTAAAAGATAATAAGAGAAATTATTTAAATCCCGAGCTCAAAATTTATGAATTAATTGAAATATTAAATATAAAAATAGAAAATTACTACAAATCACATTTACTTATAGGTAAAATAAAAGACGAAAAACAAGAACATCTTACTATATTTCTAATATTTTTATTTAATTACCTCTCTAAAGGTCACCTTCGAGCTAATATTAATTTACTAATTGAAAACATTAAAAACACAATAGAGAATGCCTACTTTAGGTTAGACAAAGATGACAAATTTTATAAAAAATCAATAAAAATACTAAAAAAGCTTAACGAATTTACAAAAATAAACAAAATTAAAGAAACAATATTAAATTTAAAACAAAATAACATAATAAGAGACTTTAATCCATATGAAAAAATAAAAACTCCTTTAATAATAGAAAATAACATCAATATATACACTCAAAAAAATTTCAGAGAAGAAGAAGAATTAATTAAAAAAATAGATATAAGACTTAAAAATAGCAAAAGTAAAATCAGCAAAGAAAATATACAAAATATTATGAATAATTTAAATACTAAAGAATTAAGCGAAGAACAGATAAGCTCAATTCAAAAATCTTTAAAAAGTAACTTTTTTATACTAAGCGGTGGTCCTGGCACAGGAAAAACAACAACTATCAATTATATTCTAAAAGCAATTGATATCAATTTAAAAAATAAGCAAAAAGTAGCTCTCATAGCGCCAACAGGAAAAGCAAGCCAAAAGCTAAAATCAAGTTTAAAAGAAATATTTAAAAATCTTGAAACAGAATATGGTACAATTCAAAAATTATTAAAAATATCATTCATCAATAAAAATGATAAATACAATGAAAAGAATCCTTTAGAATATGACATAATCATAATTGATGAAACATCTATGATAGATGCAAGCAATTTATTAAAATTATTAAAGGCAATCAACATAAATACAAAACTTATCCTAGCAGGAGACAAAAATCAACTTCAATCAATATCTGGAGGCAACATATATGCAAGTCTCGTCAAAATAAAAGACATAAGTAATGAAAATGTAGAAATATTAAAAAAAAATTTTAGAAGCAATAATTCTATTAATTTATTAGCAGAAGCAATACACAAAGAAAATGAAGATTTAATTTTTAGCCAAATTAATAATAGCAGAAAAATAATTTTAAAGGAAATAAACAAAATAAACATAGAAAATGAATTATTCAATTACACAAAAAGTCTATACAAAAATTCCTATAATTTTAATCTTAAATTATTAACAGATGAAAAAATAGAGCATACTATTAATCTTCTTCTTAAGAAGATAATTCTATGCTCAAGAAACTTTGGGAAAGTTGGTACAAAAAGAATAAATGAAAGCATAAAAATGCACTTAAAAAAAATTTATGGTAACCTAATTGGGCAAATCATTCTTATTACTCAAAATGACTATAAAAATGATTTATATAACGGAGAGAGGGGTGTTATTTTTAAAGAAAATTCCAAATTTTACGTTTTATTTAAAAGAGAAAATGAAAAATATAAAAAGATAAATTTTAACTTAATAAACAAGTATGAACTTAGCTTTGCTACAACAATACATAAAAGCCAAGGCTCTGAATATGAAAATGTAATAATCATAATAGAAGACCATCCATTCTTAACAAAAGAACTACTCTATACCGCAATAACAAGAGCCAAGGAAAGCATAGAAATAATATCAAGTAAAGATATAATTAAAAACGTTAGTCGAAAAACAGTAGATAGAGATTCAAAAATATGGGAATACATAAACGCATTAAAATAAATTGACAAAGAAAAGCAAAAACAATATACTTTTAAAGTATTATGTTTGGGGGTGTAGTTCAGATGGTTAGAACGCCTGCCTGTCACGCAGGAGGTCGCGGGTTCGAGACCCGTCGCTCCCGATAGTTTAAAAACCAGAAATTTATCTTCTCTCAGAATAAGCCTTAACTGACAAAAATGGTTTGTATCTTAATTACTTTTTCTTGTCATGAGAATCACTACACAATAAATACTTAAATTAATCCTAGATAGGACTGTTAAAGGTTAAACTTTATTAAACATATCCTTTGGCATTTAATATTATAAAAATAATAAAATATCATGTTACTGAAGCAAGTGCATGATACAACACCCGCCCCCCCCCCAATTTAAAAAATGATGTAATAAAACTCCATTGCAACAAAATAACATACAAATTCACCAATCACAAATTCTTCCGGCCAAGGCCAATAGTATCAAGTGGATCAAATTTTAGAATAAAACTATACAAATGTTTCGTGCTCCTTTTCTACAAAAATAACTCTAACAATTCTATTAAGAGCATAATTAAATAAACCTTGCTAGCCAATATGATTACCTACGTTATATGCCAATTATCCAAATAAGCTTGGCTTAATACCAAAAAATAATTAATATATCATTATATAATTGCTTTATTTTACCAATCAAAAATAAAATCAAGCTCAATAATTATAGTTAAGTTCTTGTTAATCCCCCCCCCCTCACTTTTTTTAGATATATTTTACACCATAAATCATGCTTTATTTATCTTAAAATCAATAGAATATTCTACATGATTACAAGTAAATCAATCAACAAATTCAAAAGCTATACCGACTATATTAAAATTCTTTAAGGACCATTACTTACATTTATTCCCTTTCCCACCATCAAAAAAACTAATAATTAAGATAACATTTTTTATGAAACCCATCGTATACAACTATTTTACAATCAATAACAGGATTAAAAGTTAGATTATATATAAAATCATTTTTCTTATAATTTAGATAAAATAGATAAAATCATAAAATGAAATAATTCATATCCATGTACTATAACATAATATCTGCGGCAAGGAGCCTTTTGTGAAACATTCGTTATCTCAAAAAATGACATTATCAACTATCAATTTAAAAAAGACAATATAATTAAAAAATTACAACTATACCTAATAAAAATGATATCTAAAAGATAAAAAACTTCTATAAAAAATAGAAAAGAAAAAATAAACAGAACAAGGGCTTGAAAAACACATTAAAATGACACATACAAAAGAAAATTTAGTTAACAACTATAGAATAGCTAAATTGGCAAATCAAGGATAATAGATTTGATTTTAATAATTCTGATGCATAACTTTAAATTATTCCTTATAATATATACCAAAAGAGATTACAGGTAACACTCTTATTAAAGAATAATATCCTTAATAAAACATATTCAAAAATAAAAAATTAAAAGAAAAATTATAAAAACAAATGATTGATAAAACAGATTTTAGAAATTCCTTTAAACAGTAATACGAATAAGGTAAATAATAAATCTAACTATAAGAATTTTATCTTATCCTTAATAGTTTATCTCGTAGGAATACATGTAAGGATTGTATATATGCAGAGAGAATCAATCAAGCATCTAAAATTCACTCATATTGACTAAATTTAGAAATAAAATTAGAAACTAAGAGTCCCTATGACATTGAAAACCTAATAACAAAAAAAAGAAATAAAAAACAAAAATATACCCATTATATCTGGCAAAACTGTCTAGAAGGAAAGTTCTAATGTACATAAGCGATTAACTGAAATTCTTATGAAAGAAGGATACATAAGACAAAAAAGCTTATAAGCATTTAATCAACGGTTTCTAATTGATGCATAAATTTATAGTCTAAAAAGATAATAATTACAATATTATTCACGTTTTGAATTAAAGCATTTATTTAATTGATTCAATCTAAAATAAAACTGCAAATTGAAGATAATATCTCTGTTGTTGACCCTGAAACAATTATAAAATTCACGACAAGTAAAAGAAAAAAGCAGATATTATTAGGTGGAACACTAACAGGATTCACTCCCCTCCCCAAATATATAACCTTATGTATGTATAAAATCAATAAGACATACATCAGATTCAATCGGCATAAATACTATTTCAATTTATCCTTTTTCTACGCTCTAATATCAGATCTTAGAGAATCAGACCTTTAAAAGATAATACCTGCGCTGTAGCATTATTGGATTTTTCTCATTAGGAAAGCTTTGTTTGTATACCATACTTAGGATTAAATCTCTACTAAACTAATAGTAAGAGTATAATAATAGCTATAAATATTAGAGTTCATAAAAGAAGATATGAATTAATTCATATCTTCTTCATCAATATAATTTGACCTCAATAAACCAATCTTAATCTTATTGGGTTCTCTAGACTTAACCCTTTAACCATATCTAACTCAAATTCTAAAGTATTCAAATTAATTTGCCTAAATCCAAACTGATCATGTATTTTCCTTGAAGTCTTAATTTGAACTCTAATATTAGAATTATCAATAAGCTCATTTGCCCTGCTAGTAAAATCTGATAAAAAATAAACTAGAACATCTCTATATTCCTTTCCTGACATCTTAACTTCTTCTGAAGGAAGCAGCGCTGCAAGAGCATCATTTATATATTCTTTATTCTCATTAACAATCCTTGTAACATTTTTTATATTAATATCAATATCAATAATATTTTTGCCGTCTTTATTTTCCGCCCTTAACATTGGAATTTTATCTTTTTCTAAATAATCTTTGAAAATTTCACCCAAATTATCAAATTCAATAACTAACTTAATAGAATCCCCTTTTTCCTTAATCTCTAAAAGTTTTAGACCTGATTCTTGTCCTATATCTTTAAAATATTTTTTTATGTCATCTACAGGGAAAAGAGGCATATTAGCCACCTCTTCTCCTCCAAGAGTAGCCAAAAGCTCTTTCCTTATTCTTTCAAATTCTGACTTAACATTAAATACCACTGAAATTGTTCCGCTCATATTGTCTCTTAAATAAACTGCTGTATTTGCAGTACAAGAAATCAACATTAAAGATATGAACAACAATTTACAAAATTCTTTCATCTAATCTCCTTAACTATATATACATATATTAACTATTATAATAATATATAAGTTATAAAAAAATAAAATCAAAAATAATAGGAGATAACTAATAATGAATGATCAAACTCTAGATATATCATATTTTCAGAATTTATTAGATAAAAGTTTAACTCCTTATCATTTAGTAAAATATATTGAGGAAAAACTATTATACCACCTTAATGCTAGAGAATTAAGACTTGATGATAAATGGAAATTAGAAACAGGATATTACTATATTAAAAAAGAAGGCACTACTCTTATTGCGTTTAGCATTAACACCGACAAAATATATGAACCATTCTTAATAGCAGGAGCACACTCTGACAGTCCTGGGTTAAAACTTAAAATAGAGTCTACAGAAAATAAAGGAAATGTAGTTTCAAATCACATCGAAGTTTATGGAAATCCTATCATTTCCACCTGGACTGACAGAGATTTAACTTTAGCAGGAATTGTATACTTCAATAAAGATGAAATAATTAATTCTAATCTAATAACAATTGAAAACATTGGGATTATACCAAATGTTGCAATTCACTTAAACCGAAAAACTAACGAAGGATTTTCATATGACACCCATGAAAATATTATAATTATTACAAGTCTTAAAAAAAGTATCAAAGAAATAATTCTAGAAAAACTCAACATATTAGAAAAGGATTTATTGTCTTGCGACTTAATCTTCACATCATCTGAGAATTCTAAAATTATAGGTAGCGATGGTGAATTTTTAGCATCAAAAAATCTTGACAACAAATCTGGATGTCACGCCATCATGAATGCGTTCATTCATACAAACAATAGTCGAAATAAAGTAGCTGTATTTTTCGATAATGAAGAAATTGGATCATTAACTTCAAGAGGAGCTAACTCACAACTATTAACAGAAATATTAGAAAGAATTGATTGTGCTTTAAATTTGAAAAGAGAAGAACACTTGATAAAATTAAATAAATCATTCCATATTTCAATGGATGGTGCACATGGAATTCATCCAGGATATATAGACAAACATGATCCAAAATATGCAGTAGGCTTAGGAAAAGGTGTAGCTATTAAAAGCAATGCTAACTTTAAATATGCAACAACAGCAAATGGATGCTCAAAACTTAAATCATTAGCTATAAAGAATAACATTAGAATTCAAGAAATAATATTAAAAGCAAACATTAATGCTGGAAGTACAATTGGCCCTATTGCAAATGCCCAAACAGGCATTGAAACAATAGATATTGGAACTCCAATGTGGGCAATGCACTCTTTAAGAGAAACAATTGCGATATCAGACCACATAGAGGCAATCAAATTAATTAGAGCATTTTTTAAAAATTGGAATTAAATTCTAAAAATAATAAAATAAACGGTTGTAGTTGGTAGTTGAGAGAAAAAATGATATCAAGAGATAAAAGTAATATTTTAATTGTACTGAGCTGATACTGATAGTTTCTATCCTAAAATCCTAAAACAGAGACTATCAACATGATAAAGCCAGCAATAAAAGCAAATAGAATAACTATTCTTATTGATATCGATAAGGCTGATAGGTCGAAAAGGCCAGAGATTTAATTATAAAACAAATATAAAACAAAATAATAAAAGAATAAAAAATTCAAATAAAGATAATATCAAGCAAGCATGCATATCTTGAAATTAAAAATAAAGAAATTCAAAAATCTTCTATAATTGAAATAAAAAATCCCAATAAAGTTAAATAATTTTTCTAATAAAACACTTAAATAAGATTTAACATTATAAAAGTTAGCCTTAATGAAGCTAATCTAAAGAGATAACAAAAATACAAAACCATTTTCAACTAGAAGATGAAAATAACAAAAATAATTGAGGCGATCAAATACTTCAAAAGCAAAAGAAATAATCTACTCAATTAAAACTCCCCCAGAAGGATTTGAACCTCCGACCTAGTGGTTAACAGCCACCCGCTCTACCACTGAGCTATAGGGGAATAAACACTAAGAACATTATCCTAAATTGATTTTTTTTTGTCAATCAAATCTCAATTTTTCCATAAAATAATGAATTTACTTTAAGATAAAACCTTTAAAATAGCATCAGCAAGTATCCTAGAATCTTGGTCTCTAAGCTTAGCAGACCTAATTGCCCATGCTTCCTCATCAAACGCTAAATTCCTAACTTCAACCAAAAATCTAGTTTTAACCATATTATTTTTTAGCACATAAAGGTTTTGCCCCTTAATGTAAAAACTTCTCTTAAACCCCTTTGTCATTTTTTCAACAACAGCCTTAGAATGAGAATCTATACTCTTTCCTTCTTCATACTGATAATAAAACCCCATACTACGAGGAGCCCCAATACTATTATCGGCATGCAAGCTAATATAGAGAATGTCTTTTTCTTGAATATCTTTATATTTATTTACAAATTTATGCACAACAAACAGCCTTTTTTTTAAACCATCTTGAGTGCCACTGATCCAAGAATCAACTGTATCATTCTTATTTAAATCATAGTCATTATAAATTTCATTCTTTACATTAACAAATGTATTATTAGCAGATACACTATCTCTAATTAAATGATCGGGAGCTAAAATAGTAAGTTCAACATTAGCTCCATACTCTTTAAGATATACATAAAGCCTTAAGGCAATATCATAGACATATTCATCTTCAACAACAAAAATTTCATTACCAAGTCCATCTCTAGCCTTAACAATAGCACCAGGATCAAGTCCTCCATGACCAGGATCAATAATTATTAGCTTTTCTTTAAGATTATTATTCTTAACAGGCCTAGTTTTTACAAGATTTTCAAAACTCTTAAAAAGCTGCCTTGCTCTCTTATATGCATTAAGAGGCGATCGCCAATCTTCTGAATAAAATTCACTTGGTTGACTTATTTTTCTAGGCTTATACCAATAATAAAAATCTCCATTAACTTCAAATATAGGTATTTTAGGGTCTAAAACAACTAAAGAACTAATATCAAAAGAATCTCTCTTGCTTAAAAAATTAGAAAAGCTTAAATCTAATTTTTTATTCTTAACAGAAGGAATATTTGAAAGCATTCTAATTTTATTATCAGATTCATTATCTCTCTCTGAAGATTTTATTAAATCTTCTTCATTAAAAATATTAGATTCATTTCGATTATCACAAATCTTAAGTTTTTGTTTATAAGAAATATTATTACCACTTAAATTATTCCATTTTTTAAGTTCTTCAATCAAAACGCCATATTTACGGGCAATGCTATACAATGTCTCTCCAACAGATACCTTATGTAATATAAAATCTGGACTACTTCTCTTTTCTATCTTTAATTTTGAATCTCTAGAGCTCAATAAACTTTCTTCAACAAATCTTGAAACTTCTAAAATTGAATCCGCCTTTAAATTTATTGCCTTTTCCCCATTAAGATTAACAAGATGCTTAGAAGTAACACCATAAATGTATGAAATCTTACCAAGAGTTTCACCCCTCTTTACATAATGAAAATTAACATCACTTAAAGCCCTCTTTAAATATAATTTCTGTCCAATTATTAAATTTTGATTCTCCAAGGAATTGAGCCTTATAATATCTTCAATACTAACATTAAAATCCAAAGCTAATTTGGAAAGGGAATCACCCTTTTTAACCACATATGGCTTTAAAAAATCAGGTTCATCTACAATTAGTTTAGAAGCGACTTTAAGTTGTTTTAATTTCAAATTATTCCAAGCAAGCAACTCTTTTTCTTTAATTCCATATTTCTTTGCTATACTCTCAATGGTATCACCTTCTTTAACGATATGAATTTTTGATTTGCTAGGATTATTATTATTCATATTATATATTTCAACTTTCTTCTCCCTAACAATTTTATTATCATTGTAAGAAGTTGGAATAATTAACACATTCCCTAATTTAATACTATCAGAGCCAAGATTGTTTATCCTTTTAAGTTCTTTTATCGGAACTCTATATCTAAGAGAAATAGAATATAAGGTATCTCCTTTAACCACTTCATGTCTAAAATTAGCATATAAAACTAAAGAACTTATTATCCACAAAAAAATACTAAGTCCTTTAATTTCAAAAATTAAGTTCTTAATATTTCTCCTTAATACCAGTATTTTGAACGGCATAATCATAAATTATCCAATAATAATCATACTTCTTAAAGAAAAAAGTATAGCGTTTGGTTATATAGAAATGTCCATCATCAAAATATAAATCAGAAGTAACTTTCCCTGTAGAGTCTGTATAAGTTGTTTCAACAATAGAAAATTTACTAGGAATTTTTGAAATATCAGCACCAGTTCCACTCCACAAATATTCTTTATATTCTTCTAACATATTACTATAACCTGACTTTAATTCTTGCTTATAAAGATATGCTTTATTTTTGTCATTCAAAATCAGGCTCTCAATATCAATATATAAGAAAAATTTTTCTTTCTCTCCAAGACGTAATGCTTCAAATAAATATTCAACAATCTTATCAGGAGATAAGTTTACTCTCTTTAAAACACCCTGTATATTATGATCGGAGGACAAATTAGAAAAATCCAATTTCTCAGCTTTTTCATTCATATCATCTCTTTTAGGCTTCAAAAATAACGTAATAACATTAGATTCTATTCGTTTTTGCAAATCTGATATATCTGGGAAAAATACACCCTTTACAAAATAAACTCCATCTTTATCAAATTGTACAAATTGATTTAAACTCATCACCACAGAAAATTTTTCATTAGGCCTTAAAGTTAGTGTTCTAACAGGAATAGCAACATTCTTTGATCTATCCTTAACATACTCAATAGGCCTTTTAACTCTTATATTAGTAGTATCAGTAACATCAAAATCGAAACCAAAAGTATTAATATCTCCCATCTCAAGAGTAACCAAATCATTAGATGCATTAGCAAGCGAAACCTCAACAGAAATATTACTATTAATACGATAAATAGACTGATTGAAAAACTTCACCTTAAAATCAAGACCCTTGTAATCTCTAGAAAAAAGAATAAAAGGAACATAAGCAAGAAACAAAAACAAAAATAACTTTCTAAATTCCATAAACTCCTCAAGACTTATTACATTATATATAAAGAACCCGATAATAACTATAATATATAATATTACACTAAACTACAGAAACAAAAAGGTAAAATATGAATGCAGAAAAAGAATTAAGTCCTAGACTAAAAAATAACCATGATTTTAAAAAAAAAGAAAATTCATAGAACAAAAATACCATTTACATTAATAGGATGTGAAGGATTTTTAAGGCTTTCTTGATAAATAAAATAAAAGAATACAGTAAGAGCCATAGTGCCTTTTTAATAGCTAAAAACGAAAACATATCTAATGAAATTAAAGCTGATTTAACACAAATAACAGATAAAATCTATGAGCTAAGTTATTTCAATTCGATTACATACAAAGAAACTTGCTCAAAAAATAAAATCTTTAGTGAACAATTAAAATTCTTAATCAATTTTTATAAAAATAATCCTGGAATTTATATTGTTTCAATAAATTTTCTCCTTAGCAAAATTCCTAATAAAGAGAATCTATTTAAAAAAAATTTGTAAAATTTAGAAAGAAAAGAAAATAAACATAAAAACACTTGAAAAAAACTAATAAAATTAGGATATAAAAAAACAAAAAGAGTTACACTACCTAGAGAATTTAAAATAAAAGGGTGAGAAATAATAGATATATATATTCATTCGACAAAACAAAACCAATAAGAATTTATATAAATCTTGACAAAATAAAAGAAATAAAAGCATTTAATGCTTTTACTCAACTAAAAGAGAAGGTAATGAAATTTATGAATTTGAAATCACACCTAAAAAAGAATTATATGGGATAACTCAATAACTAAATTAAATAAACAAATAAAAAATGAAAATAAAGAATTATTTGAATACATCAAAACAAAAAATAATATAAAGACAGAAGAAACTTTTTATTCATTAATAGGAGATATATACTTAAGCCAAGAAACCAATAAAGACACTCCTATTATTAACTTTGAGTTCCCAAATTTTCAAGAAGAGATAAAAAGTTTAAAATAATATGAAAAACTTTATGATCAAGCAATAGAAATAAGAAAAAAAACAATAGCACCAAAAGAAATTTTAATCAATCCAAAAGATTTAAAATTATAGGCTAACATTTTTTTTCTCAAGATCTGAAAATATTCAAACAGAAGAATTTATAGAATTTCAAATTGAAAGCAAGTGTTAATTTCCTTTCAAGCACCAAGCACCATACTTACAAAAGACAAAATAAATCATTGGATCAAAGAAGGGTTTAGAGTAATAATTTCAGCAAAATCTAAATCACAAAAAGAAAAACTAAAATATCTCTTCAAAGATTTACCAAAAATAAAAATTGAGATTCTAAAAATATCCAGTTACCTTATAATCAAAAAAGAAAAAAATAGCCATTATTCTTGATTCTGAGATTTTTAATAGAAAACAAAAAATAAATAAAGATTTTGAATTATCAAAAACAAAAATTATTGACTCATTTACTGAAGTTGAAAAAATAGTTATGTTGTACATATAAATCATGGAATTGGAATATTCAGAAAGGTAAAAAGAATCAAAACAAGTTTACTTGAAAAAGATTTCATTGAAATTGAATATGATGATAATGAAAATTTATTTATCCCAATTGAACAAACACATCTTACCCAAAAATATATTGGGAATAATAATCAAAATATAAAACTAGATAAAATTAGCTCCAAAACATGAAAAAATAAAAAAGCTTATACAAAAAAAGAATTGATGAAATAGCAAATAAACTTGTTTCACTTTATTCAGAAAGAAAAATCATTAAAGAATTTAAATACCCTAAAGATAACAAATGGCAATTATTATTTGAGTCAGAATTTCCATATGATGAAACTCCAGATCAATTAACTGCAATATCAGAAATCAAAAAAGACATGATGAGCTTTAACGCAATGGACAGATTTTTATGTGTCGATGTTGGTTTTGGTAAAAATGAAGTAGCAATGAGGGCCGCATTTAAAGCTGTAATTAGCAAGAAACAGGTAGCAATACTTTCTCTAACAACAATTCTAACAGAATAACATTTCAATATATTTAAACAAAGATTTCAAAATTTTCCAATCAAAATTGCAATGATGAGTAGATTCGTAAAAAATCAATAGAAAGAGAAATTATTAAAAATTTATCTATAGGAGAAATTGACATAATAATTGGAACACACAACTACTAAAAATACTATTAAAGAGTTAATATATAAATATTTAGGATTAATCATAATGGACGAAGAGCAAAGATTTGGAGGAAGAGAAAAAGAAAAGCTCAAAGAAATTAAGGCATCTGTTGACTGCCTTTCGTTATCAGAAACTCCAATTCTAAGATCTCTTCATATGTCATTAATCAAATTAAGGGATATTTCTGCTTTAAGTATTCCACCTAAAAATAGAATTAAAATAGAGAATTATATAGAAGAATTTAACAAGTTTTAATCAAACATGCAGTTGAAAATGAACTTCCTAGAGGTGGACAAGTTTCTCTTGTAAAGAAAAACATTAAAGAGCTAGAGTCAATAAAATTGATTTTAGAAAAAATAATTTCCTATGCAAGAATAGTAGTCATTCATGCAAAGCTTACAGATGACCAAATTGAAAATATTATGTATGATTTCATAAAAAATCATATCAAATACTTCTAGCAACAACAATAATTGAAAACGGAATCAACATTGAAAATGCTAATATAATAATAATTAACAATGCTCATAGATTCGTTCTTTCACAACTATACCAACTAAAAGGAAGAGTTGGAAGAAGTTCACAAAAAGCCTTTGCTTATTTTTTATATAAAAAAAATTCCAGTTTAAATGAAAACGCCATTGAAAGATTAAAGTCAATATCTGAATTCTCAGATTTAGGAAACGGATTTAAAATTGCAATGAAAGACATGGAAATAAAAGGAGTTGGAAATTTACTTGGAAAAAACAACATAAAAAAACTGAATCTATTGGACTAGACTATTATCTAATAATGCTAAACAAAGCAATTGAGCAGAGAATAGGCAAGAGTCCTCAGGAAAACGAAATGATCATTGAAATTAAATATGATAGATACATTCCAATAGCTATGTAAATAACGACCGAGACAAGATATTAATTTATAAAAAAATTTCAGGAATTCAAAATGAAGAAGATCTGAAATTTACGACCGATTTGGTAACATCCCTAAATAACTAAACACTCTACTTAAACTAGCAGAAATAAAAATACTTGCAAAAAGTTAAATATATTAAGTTTAAAGGAAAGAAACGAATCATTAGAAATTAAATACTCAAGAATAAAAAGCATTCCTATCAAAAAAGCAATAAAAATAATAAAAGACAATCCTGCCATATTTAAAGTAAATCCAAAATATAAAAATCAATTTTTTTAAAACTCAATAATAAAGAATCAAATAAAATTAAATACATATACAAAAATCTCAACTTATTATTATAATAAAAGATAGAATATGAAAATATTAACAATTAACACAGGAAGTTCTTCATTAAAATTTAAACTTTACGAGTATGAAAGTAAACAAATATTAGTATCTGGAACAATTGAAAAAATAAAAGAAAGAAAATCAATAACTAAAATTAATACTAAAGAAATAATAAAAGAAAAGATAAATAATGGGATTAAATCACATAGAGAAGCATTAAAACAATTGGTTAAGATTTTAAAAAGTAAGGAATTAAAAATTTTAAGAAATCTAGATGAAATTCAAGGAATAGGGCACAGAATTGTACATGGAGGACCAGATTTTAAAAAATCAGTGATAGTCAACGAAAATATCTTAGCAGAATTAAAAAAAATATCTGAACTTGCACCTCTTCATAATCCAGCTGCAATCAAAGTAGTAGTAGAAACACTTAAAATATTTTCAAACGCAAAGCAAGTTCTATGCTTTGATACTTCATGGCACCAAACTATGCATACAAGTGCATTTTTATATGCTATTCCATATTCTTGGTATAAAGACTATAATATTAGAAAATATGGATTTCACGGATTGTCATATTCATACATAACAAAAAGAGTTGCTAAAATACTCAAAAAACCCACTAAAGATTTAAATTTAATAATATTACATTTAGGCAATGGATCAAGCATTAATGCCGTTAAAGGAGGTTTATCATATGATACAAGCATGGGTCTTACTCCACTTGAAGGCCTTATAATGGGAACAAGAAGTGGAGACATAGACCCTTCAATTATTACTTTAATGAGCAAATTACTAAACAGAACAACAAAAGAAATAGAAAAAATTCTTAATAATGAAAGTGGTATGCTTGGAATATCTTGCAAGTCAAATGATTTACGAGATATTTGGGACGCAATAGAAAACAACGATTATAATTCCAAACTTGCAGTTGAAGCAATGGCATATAGAATAAAAAAATATATTGGATCTTACCTTGCAATTTTAGATTTTAATATAGATGCATTAGTATTTACGGCTGGCATCGGCGTCACCGACTATGGAATAAGAGAACTAGTGTTAAAAGGTTTTGAAAAGGTAGGAATTGAAATAGACCATACAAAAAACAATCTAGCAAAATCAAAAAACACAGAATCTGATATCTCAAGTGAAAAAAGCAAAATAAAAATACTTATAATCCCAACAAACGAAGAACTAACTATCCTTGAAGATACTTATAAACTAATCTCAAAAAACGAATAAATAATTAAAACTATATCACTTTAAATAACAAAATAAATCAAACTTACTGCATTAAAGTTACATTAACACTTTTTGCTTAACATCTTCAACTGCTCGATTTCCCTTAATAATCTTAAGCAAGGTAAAAGCAAACTCAAAAACGGTACCAACGCCCTTAGAAGTAATGAAATTATTACTAATGACAACATTTTCATCTACAAATTCACCATCAGTAGTATTATCTTCAAATCCTGGATAGCATGTAAATCTATTTATTCCCAAAAGACCCTTTGCAGAAAGTACAATAGCTGGAGACGCACAAATAGCTGCAATAAACTTACCCCTTAAATTCATATGCATTAAAATTTTATCTAAATCCTTAGACTCAAAAAGATTGCTAGCACCAGGCATTCCGCCAGGAAGTATTATTAAGTCAAAATCATCTGCACTACAATCCGATATTTTCTCATCCACCCAAAAAGTAATTCCTCTAGACCCCACAACAACTTTATCATCATTTAAACTAACAAGCTTAACACTAACCTCACCCCGCCTTAAAATATCAATAGGTACAGTAGCTTCAATTTCCTCAAAACCATTCGCAAGTATAACACCCACTCTCATATATAAAACTCCTTGATGCTGATGGAGGGACTTGAACCCACGACAACTCGGATATGAGCCGAGTGCTCTAACCAACTGAGCTACATCAGCTTTTAGCCATTAAAGTTTATAAATTCAAATATATTTTGTCAATACAAAAATTATATATTTAAAGTGTAATTTTACTTTATCGAAAAGTTTAAAGTCAAAATAACTAATAAAACTTAAATTATAAAAGCAAAATTTAAACTATAACTAACAAAAATTAATAAATCAAACATTTTTAATATTTTAAATTATAATTAAATATAATAAAATTATATTTAATTATAATTTAAAATATTTTAATGAAAAATATATTGAAGCAATAAGTGATCAAAATAGGTTTATAGCTTTATTGAAATTGTTTTTAAATAATAAAAAGCTTAGATAAAAAATTTAAATAAAATCATATGCTTATGCATCAAAAATATAAATACAAAATTATTGTGAGTTAAATGAAGAAAGTTATTTATATTGTTATATTTTTTATCAATAATAATTGTTTCTCTTACAACTTTTGGTATCTAGAAGATAAAGAAAAATTAATAGACAAAATAGTTAATCAAATGAGTGACAAAGAACTATTAGGACAAATGTTCATGATAAGCTATCAAGGTGATATAATAACAAACTTTGCTCTTAATTTTATTAAAGAAAAAAATCTGGGAGGAATAAAAATCTTTGGGTGGAATGCCAAAAGCTTAAACATGCTAATAGAGAGTATAAATAAAGCACAAGCAATGTCTCAAAAAAATAGATTCAAAATTCCCCTATTTATTGCTACAGACCAGGAAGGCGGTTGGACACAGCATATCAAACTAACAACATCAAAAACAATAGGAAACCTTGGCATCACAGCCACCCTCTCCCCAAACGATTCTTACCTAACAGGATATTACATAGCAGATGAATTAAAGCGTCTTGGTATAAATTTAAATTTCGCACCCATAGTAGACATCTATACTCATGAAGATAATTTCACAATAGGACCAAGAACATATTCTAATAACCCACAGGTAGTTGCTTTATTCGCTCTAGCCTTTTACAAGGGACAAAAACAAGCAGGAATAATTTCAACAGCAAAACACTTCCCAGGACATGGAAACACAGTTATTGATTCTCATACAAAAATGCCAATAATAAACTCAAATTTAGACGAGTTGCTAAAAAATGAACTACTGCCTTATAAAGTATTAATACAGGAAAACATTCCAGTAATCATGAGCGGACATCTAGCATATCCAATGCTTACAAACGGCAAAGAAATACCAGCATCATCATCAATTAAAATCTTAAAGGGGATACTTAGAGAAAAATTAAAATATAATAATTTAATTATAACAGATGATTTATTAATGAATGCTGTAAGGCATAAAAACGAAAGTATCTACGATACAATTGAAAGAATCATCCGAACCGAAACAGATATCTTATTAATATCATTAAATGAAAACATACAAATCAACTCTTATAAAAGGCTCTTAACTCTTATGCAAAAAGATAACGAAATAAAAGAAAATATCATTAAATCCAATAAAAGAATACTTAGAGTTAAAATAGAATACTTAAAAGAGAAAAAAAATAAAATAGAAATTTATCCAAGTTATAAAAAGGCACAAGAAATACCAACTAATGAAGCCAAAAGCTTTTTTGAGCAAAGTACATTAAGAGGAATAACAAAAATTAGAATAGGAAAAAAAATTTCAAGGCATAAAAAAACACTTTTAATATCGCCTTATTATCAAATGATTTCAGAAGGAAAAAAATTATTTAAAAACAGCTCTGTTTATTACTATGACTACTATCCTCTAAACAGTATTAATTCAAATAAAATTCAAGAAATTAAAAAATTAATTGAAAAACATGAACAAGTTATTTTTAATCTATCAACTCCTGGCAGTCTTAAATACATAGAAAATTTAAAAGAATATAGAGATAAAATAAGTACTATTGTATCCCTTACACCTCAACACATAAAAACTCTAGACTGGATAAAAAATATAGTAATAGTTTATGGAACAACAAAGTTGGCATTTAAATCAGGTTTATTAACCCTGACAGAAGAATTTAATCCTAAAGGAACAATCCCTTTAACAAATTTTAAATCTTAATGCATTCCCTTATATATGAGATTATTTGATTTTCTAAAAGACTTAAAGAGCTCATTTTAATTTTAAATCCACTAGCATGTTTATGTCCACCTCCTCCAAACACTTTAGCAAGATTGCCGACATCAAAATAGTCTCTAGAACGAAGACCTGCTAAAATAGAACCATCTTCCGTTTCTTTTAAAATAACTAATATTTCATTATTTTCAACATTATTAAGAAGTGTATAAAATAACTCATTAACGCCACTAATATTAATATCTTTCTTAGAATCAAAAGGCAAAACAGTAATCAAAACTTTTCCATCAAAATAAGATTTAAGATTATTCAACATTAACCTAAGGATATCTATTGAAGATAAGCTCTTGACAGCCTCAATATAGCTATAAATATCCTTAAGATTTAAACCCTTAGAAACAAGTCTAGCTATCATTTCAAAAGGCTCAGGATCACTGTTTGATATAAATCTAAAAAATCCTGTATCTGTACAAAACCCAACTAAAATATACCATGCTTCTTCTTTAGTAACATCATATCCAAATTGCCTAACTAATTTCTCAATTAAAAAAGTAGTTGAAGGAGCTAAAGGGTCAATATAACTAGGAACATCTAACTTATCTCCCGAAGCATGATGATCAATAACAAGCATAGGCATATATTTTACATAAAAAACAAACTCATCTCCTATTCTATCAAAAATGGAACAATCTAAAATAATTACAGCATATTCTGAAGAATCAATATCAGGCCACTTCGATAAAAATTTATCTTTAAAAGGAATTATTTCTCTTCTATTAAAGGGTCCCTCATTAAGCATGATAGCTTTCTTGCCTATTCTAGATAAAAAAGAAGATAAGGCCAAAGAAGAGCCAATACAATCAAAGTCAGGGTCTTTATGTCCAATAATAATAAAATTATTATATTTTCTAATAAATTCAATAGCGACTATCATAAACAAATATTAACAAACTTTTGATACAATTGAAAATTCAACAGCAATTTGTTCAAAATCATAATTAAATGTTACAATTAAGTATTATAATACACTAAGGATTATAGTTGGAAAATATTAATCATATTAAAAAAGCATTTCAAATGGCTGAAAATGCAAGGAACAATTCATATTCACCTTACTCAAATTTTAAAGTGGGAGCTTGTATAAAAACCAAAAATAATTTGTTTTTTCAAGGCTCAAATGTTGAAAATGCAAGCTTTGGTGCTACTTCCTGTGCAGAACGAGGTGCTATTATAAATATGATATCATCTGTTGGAATACAAAAAATAGATTTCATTTTACTTACAACAATTCCAGAAACTATTCCATGCGCTATATGCCTTCAAGTAATGTCAGAGTTCTTTGATGAAAATACTAAAATAATCATCACAAACTCTGTTATATTTAATTCTAATCAAACAATATCAAAAACTTATATACTAAAAGACTTACTTAAGGTTCCATTTAATAAAGAAGAGATGTCAAGAATTTCATCAAATAATAAAAAGACACATTTTAAGCCTTGTGTATAAACAATAGAAAATCAACTCAAAATACCAAGAGAAACAATAGCACTAGCAAGTTCATTTAATTTACTAGATTCCAAATTCCCAGCAGAAGAATCAAATAAATCTAATATAAGCTTTTTCTCGTGAAGATTGAATTTGCAATCTAAACTTTCTAATGATAGAAATCTAATAATTGGTAAAAATTTATCAATAAAAGCATATATTCCCTCTTCAGAATCAAAATTTCCATAATAATAGCTAAATATATTCTCTAAAGATTTTCTATTAAAAATTTTTAAAAAATCATAAAAAACACTTTGAACGACTCTTGCATTATTGATAAAAATTTCATCTTGAGAAATAGCTTTTTTGCACTTTTTAACAAAAAAATGAGATTTTAACATAAATACCCATACTCAAAATACTAACCAATTCATTGAATATAAAAAAAAATATTGTTATACTCTCAAATAAAATTATGCAATAAAAGTAAGGAAAGGTACAAGTATGGTTAGGGTAATTAATAATAAAAATATTAATAAATATGAAAATTTAAATCTTCAAAATCTAGAACAAGACGAGTTCTTAGTAGCCTATATAGAAAATAATTTTAAAGTCATTTCATATACTAAAGCAAAAATAAAAGATAAAAAAATCGAAGTAAATGATTTTTATATCGATTCAAATTTTAAAGCAGAGGGAATAGAAAAAATAGTATTCAATAATTTAATTTATTATGGGAAAAAAAACAAAATAGAAAAAATTTCATGCAAAATTTCTGAAGTAAAAGAAGAGCTTATAAGTTTAGGATTTACAAATAACAATAACATATATAAAAAAGATTTAACACCTGAAATAAGAAAAGATAAATTTATAATGGGGATTGGACTTATCTCAGTATTGGCAGAAGTAGTATCAATTACATCTAAACTTACAGTGGGAATCCTTTTCAATTCATTCGCATTAATAGCAGATGCTTTCCACGTTTTATCAGATTTTATATTATCAACAATTACCTACTTTAGCCTAAAAATTACAAATAAACCAGAAACAATTCATTACCCTTACGGATATAAAAAGATGGAAAATCTAATATCATTTATTATAGGAATAATTATAATTATTGCAGGTTTTACAATATTTTTAAACTCAACAGGAATGAACAAAATAATTAGTCTTGGAGGCGAATCTGGATTCCATATTCATTATCATCCCAACCAATCTAAAGATAACATTAACGAACATAGTCATAATTACGCCCATTTTCATGACCATGATCATTCCCATTCTCATTCTAGCAATCATTATCAAGAAGATAAAAACAATATTCTCGAAATTTTTTCAAATAAATCTTTCAAAAAAAGCATTTGGATACCGTTAATACCCTTTATATTTTTCATAGTAAAAATAGTTGAATACTTAGTAAAATTTCAAATTGGGAAAAGATATAACAACTATTTACTTCTAGCATTATCATCAGCTGATAAAAACTGCATTTTCTCCCATGGAGGTACCACACTAAGCTTACTGCTTGCAAATTATGTATGGACAGGCTTTGACAAAATCATATCCATATTCATTAGTTTCATAATCATTAAAGAAGGACTACATGTAATACTAAAAAACGCTAATAAACTTCTCTCAAAACAAGATATAGATTTAAAAAGAGATATAAAAGGAACACTAAAAAGTGTTAACATAAATTTGAAAGAACTTAATTTATCTCACGAAGGCAATCATTTAAATCTTTATGCAAAATTAGACTTAAATCATGAAAGTGATTTAAAAAATTTAATACAACAAATAAAAACTACAAAAGAAATCATCAAAAAGCAACATAAAGAAATATACGAAATGTATATTTTAATATAACAAAACAAAATCAATTGACACTTTCATTAATGTTGTGTTAATATGCTTAACTATAAGGCGAGACGCAGGGTAGAGCAGTTGGTAGCTCGTCGGGCTCATAACCCGAAGGTCATAGGTTCGAGTCCTATCCCTGCTATATTTTTTTAAGAAATGGAGAATGAATGAATAGGAAAAATATAGCTAAAGGCAAAATGGTAAGAAGATTTGGTGTTAATATATTTGAACAACCAAAGTACGATAAACTGCTAAAGAAGAAACCTCATCCACCTGGAATGCATGGAAAATCTAGAAAAGGTAAGGTTACTGAATATGGAAAGCAGTTAATAGAAAAACAAAAGGTAAAGTTTGCTTATGGTGTAAATGAAAGACAGCTTACTAATATCTTCAAAGAAGCGAGAAGACATCATGGAGTTACTGGTCACAATCTTTTAGACTTACTTGAAAGAAGAATTGATAATGTTGTGTACCGTGCTGGATTTGCTATTTCAAGAGCCCATGCAAGACAAATAGTTTCACATGGAATCATCATACTCAATGGAAGAAGAGTTACAATTCCATCTATTACTTTAAGAGCTAATGATGAGCTACAAGTCAAAGAAAAAGATAATTTAAAAAAATTAGTTAGGTCTAACATAGAAAAAACACCATCTCTTAGGAAACTCCCAAATTGGATAGAAGTGAACGTTGATACTCTAAGAATAAAGGTAATTCGACATCCAGTAAGAGATGAAATACCTACTCTTGCTAATGAGCAAATGGTCGTTGAATATTACTCTAAGAGAGCATAGAAATAGTATAGATTCTTATACTATACTATTTCCCCTTTTTTTTCCCTTTAGTAAATCTTTTTTTAAAGCTATGACTAGAAAAAGGTGAAAAGTTATTCTTAGATGAACTTTTAGTAAGCCATTGAGCATTAAAAAATGCTCTACTGCCTGAAGGTTTTCTGACTCCATCTTTCATATAATACCCCCCCCCCATTAATAAATTTAATAGTATCAAGTTTTAAATAATATTTAAATAATCAAAAACTTCTTCTAAATGAGAAACATATTTAACATACATATTGTCCTTAATCTCCTCAGGAAGTCTAACATAATCTTTTTTATTATCTTTTGGAATTATAACCTTATTTATACCATTTCTGTAAGCTGCAAGTATTTTTTCTTTAATACCCCCTACAGGAAGGATAGATCCCTTAAGAGTAACTTCCCCTGTCATTGCAAGATCCAGAGGAACTTTTTTATTAGATAATATAGAAGCTATTGCTGTTGCTATAGTAATTCCAGCAGAAGGTCCATCTTTGGGCGTAGCGCCTTCCGGGAAATGTAAATGAATCTCAGGACTTTCATTTATATCAAAATTAAGTTTAGAGGAATAAGTTTTTACCACAGAATAAGCAAGTTGAGCGCTCTCTTTCATAACAGCTCCAAGACTACCTGTTAAAATAATATCTCCCTTCTTCTCAAACTTAATAGCTTCAACAGGAAGTATAGTGCCCCCATAATTTGTCCAAGCAAGACCATAAACAAAACCAGAAGAATCAACCTTAATCAAATTAAAACTATACTCAAAATCCATATAAAAATGGAAATTATTCATGTTAATTATTTTATAAATGCCAGGGATATCAGGATCATGAGTAAAAATTGAATTATTTTGATGCATCAAGGAACTAGGAAAATAAAAATTACCCTCTATTATATCTTCTCTAGTATAAACATGAAGCAATTCTCTTACAACCATTCTAAACAAATTGGTAAGCACCCTTTTCAAATTCCTAACTCCAGATTCCATGGTATATTTTTTGATTATGTGCAAAACAACATCATCTTCTATTTTTATATAAACTTTATTTAAAAAACTTTCTCTAACTATACTCGGAATTAAAAAATTCTTTGCAATCTCTAGTTTTTCAATATAAGAATAACCTTCTATTTTAATGATTTCCATTCTATCAAGAAGAGGCTTAGAAATTCCATGAAGAGAATTAGCTGTTGCTATAAATAACACATTAGAAAGATCATAAGGAATTTCCAAATAATGATCAATAAATTTGAAATTCTGCTCGCTATCTAAAACTTCTAAAAGTGCTGCCTCTGGATTTCCTCTATAAGAATTATTAATCTTATCTATTTCATCAAGTAGAATTACAGGATTAGACTTACCCGCCACTTTAATTGCATTGATAAAAACACCTGGCAGAGCCCCAAAATAAGTTCTTCTATGTCCCCTAATTTCTGCTTCATCTCTAACTCCACCAAGAGAAATCTTTGCAAATTTCCTAGAAAGAGAATTAGCAATAGATAACGCAATAGAAGTCTTCCCAGTACCAGGAGGCCCTACAAGGCATAAAACAGGTGCCCGAACTTTAGAATTAATGTGATAAACAGCCAAAAAATTCATTATTTTATCTTTAGCTTCGTTCATTCCATAGTGAGAATTTTTCAAAATCAATTCAATATCAACTAAAGAATTTTCCATAGCAGTATTTTCATTCCAAGGCAGTTCAAGCAACAATTCAACATAGCTTCTAATAATATTAGCATCTGGTAAATTCGCGTTCATGAATGACAATCTAGAAATTTCTTTTTCAATTCTTGATTTGATATCTTCAGGGATTTCTTTAGAATTTAATCTATCAACATAATCAGATTCTTCCTTCCCTAATCTTTTCTGTATTTCCTTAATTTGCTCATTTAAAAAATATTCCCTTTGATTCTTATTAAGCTTATCTTTAACTTTAGATTTAATATCCTTTTTAAGGATTAAAAGATCAATCTCAATATTTAAATTTATAATCAATTTTTCTATTCTAATCTGAATATCTAACTCTTGTAAAAGTTCTAATTTTACCCCATACTCTAAATTAACATTAAATGCTACTATATCAACAAGTTTAGAAGGATTATCCAAAAAATTAACATTCTCATCACTATCCCCCGTTTCTTTGGCAGAAAAATAGGATTTATAAGTTTCATAAACTTCTCTTAAATACCTAGAATAAATAAAAAGCTTACTATTAAATTTGTGCTCATCAGAAATAAAATCAACCTTTGCTCTAAAATAAGTATTTTTCTTAAGAATACTTTTTATAACAACTCTATCCTGACATTCAATTAAAACCTTTACTAAATCTTTAGCAACTTTTATAACCTGAACAACTTTTGTATAAGTACCAACAGAATACACATTTTTTAAATCAATCTTTCCAGAAATATTAGACTTTAAATTATCAACATAAGCAAATAAAATCAACCTACTCTCTAACATAGACTGATAGATAGCTTCAATAGCAAAAGTATCATCAAAAGTAGTCCATAAAATTACATTTGGGAAAAAAACATTTCGCCCTAAAAAAATAACTGGAACATCGTCTTTCTTAACATTAATTAGATTTAAAATTGATTTCATA
The DNA here is from genome assembly GCF_014084025.1 of Borrelia sp. A-FGy1. Taxonomy (NCBI): domain Bacteria; kingdom Pseudomonadati; phylum Spirochaetota; class Spirochaetia; order Spirochaetales; family Borreliaceae; genus Borrelia; species Candidatus Borrelia mahuryensis. Next base: position 646,685 of record NZ_CP043682.1, on the reverse strand, counting down.
AAGTTCTTTTGACCAAATTTTATTAACCTGCTTCACCCGTCAAAATTAAGGGTTCAATATTCTTATTTAAAACAGATTCTTTGGTAACAATAACTTTCTTCGCTTGTTTAACCGAAGGTATTTCAAACATAGCATGTTTAAGTAGCTCTTCTAAAATAGAACGCAATCCTCTTGCACCCGTATTCTTAATCATTGCCTCTTCTGCAATTGCATCAATTGCATCATTTTCAAATACCAGCTCAACATTATCCATCTTAAACATATGATAATATTGCTTCAAAATAGAATTATCTGGTTCAATTAATATTTTAATTAAATCTTTCTTTTCTAGCCTTTCAAGATAAGAATGCACAGGTAATCTACCCACAAATTCTGGAATGAGCCCAAACTTAATTAAATCTTCTATCTCTAAATATTTTAAAAAATTATCGTCTCTCATCTCTTTTCTATCATTAGATGAAAATCCAATAGAACTCCTACTAATTCTTTTCTGAATAATCTTTTCAAGCCCAACAAAAGCACCACCACATATAAACAGAATATTTTGCGTATTAATCTCAATAGTATCCTCATAAGGATGCTTTCTTCCTCCTCTTGGTGGTACATTGGCAACAGTACCCTCAATAATTTTCAGCAAAGCCTGCTGAACCCCTTCTCCAGAAACATCTCTAGTGATTGAAACATTTTCACCTTTTTTTGCAATCTTATCTATTTCATCTATATAAATGATGCCTCTCTCCGCAAATCCTATATCTCCATGAGCTGCATGAATAAGTTTAAGTAAAATATTTTCGACATCTTCACCTACATAGCCAGCCTCAGTAAGTGCTGTAGCATCTGCTATTGCAAAAGGAACATTCATTTCAGTAGCCAATTTTTTAGCAAGCAAAGTCTTACCGCTGCCAGTAGGACCCACAATTAATATGTTAGCTTTTTCAAGCTCAACTCCCCCTCCCCCATTAACTATACTACCCCTAAATATTCTCTTATAGTGATTATAAACAGCCACAGATAACACTTTTTTAGCATCTTCTTGTCCAATAATATACTTATCTAAATGATTTTTAAGCTGTCTAGGCGTTGGAAGCACTCTAGAAGATTTACCACTTAGAGATTTTTCTGTCTCTTCTTGAAAAAGATTGTAACATACTTTAGAGCATTCAAAACAAATAGCAACAGACCTTGCAGTAATCATTTTCCCTTCAACTTCAGTTTTACTGCGTCCACAAAAAGAACATCCTTCTATCTTTTGACTTTTACTTCTAGCCATATAAATTTTTATCCAAAACTAAATTAATTTCTCTCCAAAATATTATCAATAATCCCATAATCAAGAGCATCACTTGGTGTCATAAAGTAATCCCTTTCAATATCAATAGATAATCTTTTCTTAGAAACCCCTAGCTTACTAGACATAATATCTATTATTAATCTCTTAAGCCTGATAATTTCATTTGCCTGTATACTAATGTCACTAGCTTGCCCCCCTATTCCACCCCAAGGTTGATGAATCATTATTCTTGAATACGACAATGATTCCCTCTTCCCCAAAGTACCTCCTGCAAGCAAAAATGCAGCCATTGAAGCTGCCTGACCAATACAAATAGTCCTAACATCTGGTTTAATATATTGCATAGTATCATAAATTGCAAGCCCTGAAGTAATACTACCTCCTGGAGAATTTATATAAATATATATATCCTTGTTAGAACTCTCAGATTCTAAAAAAAGAAGTTGTGCAATAATTGTATCTGCCTTAATATCATTAATCTCACCACTCAAAAAAATTATCCTATCCCTCAATAATCTTGAATATATATCAAAAACTCTCTCATAATTCCCCGTATGCTCTACCACAGTAGGCACCAAAGTATGCATATACTCTCTTTTCATTATCCACCTATTTCATTCTTAATAAAATCTTTAAAAGAAATTTTGTTAAGCCTAATTTCCTTAACATTTTTTAAAATCTTATCTTTAACTTTTTTTCTCTTTATTTCGTCTTTTAAAATTTTCAACAAATCCTTTTCTTCATAAAATTTATGAATCTCTTCAAGGCCTATCTTTGCATCACATGCCTGTCTGATAAGCTCCTGTTCTAAATCAATATCTGTCACTTCTTCTATATCATTGTCCACCATCTTTTGTAAAATTAACTTAGACTTTAAATTTTTAATTACATTGTTTTTAAAAACATTATCTTTATCTTTCATTTCATTTAAAGAACTTCTTAATTGGTCAATACTAATCTTATCCCGTTCTGAAAATTTGATCAAAGCATTATTAAGTTCAACTTCAAACATGGAAGGAGGAATTTCTATGTTTAATTTTTCTGAGATATTAAACAATAACTTTGAAAGCTTAAAATCTTCCTCCTTTTCCTTCACAAGCTTTAACATATTTGTTCTTATATGATCTTTAAGTTCATCTAAAGTATTTAAACTATTATTGATATCTTTTGCAAAATAATCATCAAGTTCCGGAACTTCTCGTCTCTTAATATCTTTAATGGTAATCTTTAACCTTTTAACAGAACTAGCAAGTTCCCCAAACCTATAATCCTCTCCATAAATTTTCTTGACTATCCTTTCTTCATCCTTTTTCATTCCAATAATATCTTCATCAAAATCATAATAATTATTAGAATCACATACAGTAAAAACAAAATCTTGCCTTCTAGTTGATAAAATTTCCATCAAAGAATCATCAACTTCAACAAAATCCACTCTAACAATGCTACCTTTCTTAACACTACTATCCTTATCATCAACAATAACCGAATTTTTCGACTGCAATAATTTAAGTTCATCTTCAATATCAGAGTCAGAAATAATGACTTCTGGCATTTCTATCAAAATATTAGAAATATCCGGATTTTCAAATTCAGGATAAGCCTCATACAAAACAGTAAATTCAAAATCCTTATCAAAATCTATATCTAATTTATCACCTAGTATCTGAGGAGTAGCATAACTTAGCGGCTTATAAACAGCATCCTTGAAAAAATCTTCTAAAGATCTATGTATAATTTTTTGCACAGTAAGAGCTTTTAAATTACTAGAATATTTCTTCTCAATAATACTAAAAGGAACTTTCCCTACTCTAAAACCTTGTATCTTAAGTCTAGAAGAATAATCTTTCAAGAATTCGTTATACTTATCCTTAACAAATTCTTTAGAAATTTTAATAACAGCCTCCACCTTAGAATCTGGGAGTAATTTCACCCTATTACTTAATATCACACTATCCTCTAACAAAAATGAACTAATAGCAGCACTTATTTAACTTAAGCGAAAGACGGGATTTGAACCCGCGACTTTCACCTTGGCAAGGTGACACTCTACCCCTGAGTTACTTTCGCACTTCTTGCAGAAGGTGGGAGTCGAACCCACAAGCCAAAGGCACTAGATCCTAAGTCTAGCGTGTCTGCCAGTTTCACCACTCCTGCATTCTTAAAGGTAGTATACAAAACTTAAAAAGCTTTTTCAAGCATAAAACCTCTCATTATTTCGCATCCAGCAGGACTCGAACCTGCAGCCCTTGGATTCGAAGTCCACTGCTCTATCCAATTGAGCTATGAATGCATTGTAATAAATTTAAGGTGATTGACGGGACTTGAACCCGCGACAGCCGGAACCACAATCCGATGCTCTACCAACTGAGCTACAACCACCAATTATATCCAAATTACATGTAAGTTATTTTATATACATTTAAAATGTAAGTCAACAAAATTATACACACAAAACCAAGTAACATAAATATAAAGATTACAACTTCTCCAAACTCACCTTTAAGAAATTATAGACCCTAATAGTTGATTCAATATTAACTCTCTCTCTTGGCGTATGAGCAGCTTCAATCCAAGGCCCAATTGTAATTGAATCTATTCCACCAAATTTTGAAGATATTATTCCAGTCTCAAGTCCAGCATGAATTACAATAACTTTAGGGTCTTCTAAATACATACTTCTATATACACTCTTAAGATGATTTAAAAGCTTACTATCTTTATTTGGATTCCAAGAAGGATAATCATATATTATTTTAAAATTAGCTCCTGCAAGTTTACTAATTGCTATTAAATGACTCAAAACATAATCTTTCTCAATATCAGAAAATGACCTTATTGTAAATAAAAACTGATATTCATTATTTGTTTTTAACAGGCTAGCAAAATTTAGAGAAGTCCTAATAAGTTTCTTATCATAACTTTCAACCTTTTGAACTCCATGTAAAAATGCCATACCCATATTTAAAAACCTATCCTGATCCACATTTTCCAATACAATACCAGAAGAATCTACATTATTTATCACAATCTCAAAATCACAATCAAGGGTACACATCTCCTTTACTTTAAGCTTAAATGAGATTAACTCTTCCTCTAAAAAAGCATAATTCTCAGGATCAATCAATATGAGGGCTTTTGATTCTCTAGGAATTGAATTACTCTTGTCTCCACCAGAGATATATTCAACCTCAAATTCCATCTTTGATCTAAGTTCACTTAAAGCAAAAAACATCAATTTTAAAGAATTTCCCAAATCAACATGAATATCTGCGCCAGAATGCCCTCCTTTAAGACCTGTAAATAAAATTTCAACACCTACATCTTTCCTTTTTTGCCTATATTTTGGAATAAAGTTAATATTAACAAGACAAGAACCAGCACATCCAATCAAAAAATAACCCTCTTCCTCTCCATCAAGATTAATTAACATATTTCCACTACATAAATTAGGATCAAGGCAAACTGCACCTATTAAACCTATTTCTTCATCAACAGTAAAGAGAAGCTCTATCTCAGGATGCTTAAAACTATTAGCCTCACTCATAATAGCAAGCAGTATGGCAATCCCAATGCCATTATCAGCGCCAAGAGTAGTACCTGATGCAATAAAATATCCACTATCTTCAATTATATGTATAGGATCTTTTTCAAAGTCATGAACAACTGCCTCATTTTTTTCACAAACCATATCTGTGTGGGCTTGTAAAATAATAGGACCCATATTTTCTATACCATTAGCCTTAATCTTGACCATGATATTACCTATGCTGTCTTCATTAAAAGAATATCCAAATTTTTCAGCCTCATTTTTAATATAATTACTAATACCCTCCTTATTTTTTGAACATCTAGGTATTTGAGATATTTTTCTAAAATAATCAATTACAATACTTTCCATATTATCCCCTCCCTACTATAACCAAAAAGAGACTTAAGATTAATTACATTTATTTAACAAAATTTTATAACATTATAAAATAAATTTAAATTTATAAATAACATTCTTTATTTACTAAAAATTATCAACGATTAAACTTAAAACTCTTTTTAAATCTCTGAAATAGATCTTGAGAGAATTTTTTCTATTTATTATTTATTTTATTTCCTCTTAAAGATAGTAGCAATTAGCTACAAGAGACTCTCTAACTATTTTAAGATACTATAAAACCACTAACTTACTCTCTAAATTATGCTAATCATACTCAATTGTTTTAGGTGAAATACAAATATTATGCTCAACAACAAAGTGGATTATCAAATTAAATTCCCTTAGCCATATAAATAGTAATCAAATTAACATTGATGTTTTTATCTACATCATTTTACTTCTTTATCTGAAGAAATCTTAAGTAAAAGAAACAAAATTTTATACACTCCTTATGATTTGTTTGCTAAAATTCTGATCATAATTCAAATCTTCCATAATCTCAAAAAAACCGCCTTAAATATTAAATATTTTGTTATCCACAATAGATATTATTTTTTAAATACTCTTCCCCAATATCTGTTCTTATTAAATTAATTATTCTTAAAAGATCATAATAACTATTAGGATTTATCTTAATAAATTGTTTTTTAAAAGCCATTTCAATATCTTTAAAAAGAGAGTTCGTTCTAGATAAATTCAATACTTCTAACACCAATCTCTTCAAATTCAGAAAGATTAACAATCTCACTAAAAATAAACTCAGGATATTCTGAAATTCATTTTAAAAATACTCATTGTATCAGATTTACTCAAGATCATAAAGGCCTATTTTTTATTCTTATCTATTCTTATTATTTGAAATTAAAAATTAGAATCATTAAGAATATTTTTTTAGAAACGATAATTTCATTTAATATCTGCTTCACTAACACCAATAACATCTAAATATATTAAAATTAATTATTCAAAATATAACTATATCTATCTAAATATTTTTATATACAAGCTTTGCATTATCCTTTAATATCTCTTTAGATTTAAAAATAAGATCATCAAAATCATAAAGAATTGTAAAGATTTAATCACTCCTAATAAAATCTTAAATTTTATTATCGTCACTTTTAAGTTTATTTTAAAAAAACATAAGCTCATTTTTAAAATTGACATAGAATTACTAATAAAATTCAAAGATGCACCTTTATTAAAAAAAAGAAACCCAAAAGCATAAAAGTATTAGTTATCAAATTACTACTAAGATTTTCCTATAATATCCTGTAATATGTTTAATTTTCAGCTTTGTTTGCAAAGGTAAAACCAAAATTCCCTTCTACAAACACATGATTATTCTATAGCAACAATTATCGCTTGACACTTAATGAACTATAAATTATTAGAAGAGATCTATCAATACAAATAAGTGCCTCTCCTCTATATCTTAAACAAGATTAAAAAACCCTAGCTCCATCTGGATACTCCACAACAACCTTAAAGTTCTCAGGATAAGCAAAAATCTTTCTAGATTTAGATTGATTAAAATCTTTACTCAAAATAGGAATGCCATACTTAGATAACATACTAACTGCAAAATCTGCATTTTCAGACCCTACTCTTATTGTCTCCTTTGCCATGAAGTTAGCTCCTCCAAAAAGCTTAGCCTTAAGATTATTTTTTAATGACCCACTCTCTAACATAGCATCAATTAACATAGGAATAGCATAAACTCCATACCTACCCCTTTGCGAAAAATCTACTACTGAATCCGACTTCACTAAAACATAATGATTTACCCCAATAATATTATGTATCTCATCATGAAGTACAACAGATACACAAGAACCAAGTATTGTAGAAATAACTCTATTATTTGACACAAAAGCCTCAC